>CAMVLU010000065.1 GCA_947168405.1 uncultured Clostridia bacterium | reverse complement strand
TTATTATTAGCAAGTCTTAAATTATTTTCACTAGAAAGTAATGCTTCTTTAGTCTTTTGTAAATGATCAATTGTCTTATCAATTTCTTCAATTGCTTTCTTAAATTTATCAGAAGCAAGTCTATAATTTCTAGCAAATCCTTCTTTAAAACTATTCATATTCTCTTCAAAATGAGAAATATCAATATTTTGATTTTGTAATGTAATTAACTCTTTTTTATAACTTAATGCATTGAGTGCTGCTCCTCTAAGCAAAGTAATTAAAGTAATAAAAAATTGTGGTCTAATAACATACATCTTGGGATATTTATGACTCATATCAACAATACCATTATTATAAAATTCATTATCTATTTCAAGTAATGATACAAGTACTGCATATTCACAATTCTTCTCTTTTCTATCTTTATCAAGTTCTTTTAAGAAGTCTTCATTCTTATGTTTAGTAGCAGTCTCATCAGCTTCATTTTTCATTTCAAACATAATAGAAATAAATTCTACTCCATCACTATCTTTCTCTCTATAAATAAAATCACCCTTAGAACCAGTCTTACTATCATTATCTTTTTCAAAATAAACATCTCCAAATAATGGTCTTAATCTATTAAATTCATTATTACAATGAACCTCTAATGATTCACCAATCATCTTAGTAGACTGTTTAGCCTTAAAATCTTTATAATAAGCAATTGTTTCATCTTTATTTTTTAATTTTTCTTCATATTTTTCTTTTAAATTACTTTCTTTTATTTTTAATTCACTAATTTCTTTTTCTTTTTCATTAACAATATCTTTAATAGCTAATTCATTTTCAGTATCTTTTAATTTTAATTTACTTTTTAAATCGTTTATTTCTAAATTTAATTTATTAATCTCTTTAGAACTATTCTCTTTAATTTCATTTTCTTTAATTTTAATTTCACTTATTTTAGAATCTTCACTTACTTTTAATTTATTTTTTAATTCATTGATCTCTAAATCTAATTTATTCTTTTCAATAGTAAATTTTTCTTTTAAATTAGCTTCATTTAATTTAATAGAATTATCTAATTCTTTTTCAAATTCTCTATCTTTTATTTGCTTAACTATTGTTAAATATTGATCTTCATCTATTTGAAAAACTGTACCACATTTAGGGCATTTAATTTCATTCATATTATCCCTCCTAATAGTATTATATCAAAAAAAGAACTCTTAAGAATTCTTTTCTATATCATAATATGTATTTCCTTTATATTTAAAATCAGGATACTTTCTTGCTATATTAAGTATTGAAGTAGTAATAATTTTTTTACTTTTATTATCTAATTTACCAAATATTTTATCTAAATTATTTTCTAAATTAGAAGAAGCTTGTTCATGATCTATTTGATATGAATAAATATAGTCATTAACAAATACTTCATCAAATTCAAATATATCTTCTTCACTCATATTAAATTTTATTGATAAAAAAGCATATAATGAATCAAACTCTCCAAAATTATAATGATATGTACATTCACTTATTTCTTCTAATTCATCTTTACTATATATTTTATAATCTATATTTTTATCCAAAGAATTATAAAAACTTCTAGCATGCTCTAAATCATTAAAAGCAGGTTCATTATATATTACATAACTATCTTTATCTTTATAAAAGTTTATTTCTTCTTCAACAACACTGTTTTTAGTAACTATCTCTAATAAATTATTATTTTTCTTATAAATCTTATTATATATTTCATTTAATTTAGTATATTCAATTACTCCATATACTGATAATAAATTATTAATATTATGAATAATAATATTATGATTATCTATACTTTTAATTAATCTCTTATTATTAACTACCTTTTTTAAAATTTCTCTTTCTTCTAAAGGTATATATATACTTATAATATTCTTTTTATATTTAATATAACCAATTCCAAATAATAATATTTTTTGTAAAAAATCAATTGAATAATCAAATTCATCTATTTTAATTTTATAATTATCATTATCTAAAAACTCCTTTAATTCAAATATAAAATTATTTGTATAAAGAAATAAATTACTATAAACATCATAAGCATTAGTTAAAAATTCTTTTTCTAATATTTTTCTTGACTCTTTAGAAACAATTTCAAATTTATTATTATCATTATTCATAGTAGATGATATCATTAATAATCTCCTAATTGTCTCATCATCCATACTAGATATAAATTCTTTAAATGTTTCTTCTTTATAATTACATTTAATATTATTTAAAAAAATTTTTAATATTTCATTATGCATAATAAATCACCTATATATTAATATCTTCTATATTATCAATAGCCCAATTATATTTACCACTATTGACACTAACTCCACAATAATCACAAGTAGCCTTTAGATTAGGTTTAAGAATAGCTCCACAATTAGGACAATTACCTACATTACCATCATACTTACTTTTAACACCTTTTTCTCTAATAAAAGTAACTAATAATGGTTTTTCATAATCATCATATCTACTATTTTTAATTGTTTTATCTTTTTCATTAATAATATAATCTTTCATAATAAAAGTAATCGCAACTTTTAATATTTCAATATTATTTTCTACAGAATAATCTTTTAATAATAGTCCTTTTACTTTTTCTATATTTCTAATATGATATTGTTTTTTACTCATCATTTCATCTATTTCATCACGACATAAATAGAAATAATTATTAGTAACATATAATTTAATAATTCCTAAATCATTATTATTCCATGCATTAAATAAACATGTAATTAATGCACTAGACCATGAAGTAAAATCATGTTTAGAAAAAGTATTATCATTTTCTAATATTTTTTTTAATACTTCATCTTCAGGAATAATAAATTGTTCAGTAATAGACACTTTACCATTCTTATCTTTATCAAGAAGTTTTTGTCTTTCTGAATCAAGTACTCCTACTGATACAAATCCAGTTTGAACACTATTTTTTAATTCTTTATTTCTTTTTCTTCTAGATTTTTTAATTGTCTCTTCAATAAAAAATATAATTGAAAAAACAACTAATATTAATAATGCCAATTTTTGATAATTCATATATTACTCCTTCTTATATAATTATATTTTCTTTTTAATTGCTACTCCACCATAAGCATCCAAATATCCAAGCTTAGATTTTTTCAAGGTATATACTTTATCAGGTTCTTCATACTCTGGTGGAACTAAAAAATACGTACCTTTATTAGTTCTATTAACAGTAATCAACATTCTATCTTTACCTGTTGTTCTTTCAAACTGAAAATATGTAGGATTAATATCTTTAATTCTTATTCCTGCTTCAGATAAAAAATCATGTTCATCTTTTCTAATAGAACCTATATATTTATAATAGTTAAACAAATCATAATTTATATTATTCCATGGGAATGAACTTCTTGTATAAATATTTCCTAATCCTTCTAAACCAACTTCATCTCCATAATAAATTGAAATAATTCCAGGTAAAAAACATAATTCAAATAAGTGAACCATTTCTAAGTCAATTCCTTTTCTTATTTCTTCTTCACTCATTTTATAGTTTCTTAAAAAATCTTGAACTTCAATTTCATTATTATCTCTATATTTTTTATATAAATCATATCCTCTTGCATTAGGATCAAATACATCATTAGATCCATAATAATTAATTATTCTAGAGATATCATGAGTAGATGTAAAATTCATCATACAATGAAGTACATCTTCTGGATATGTATCAATTATCTTTTTTAAATGTTCTCTAAATTTATCTACATTTCCATATTTATTATAATTAATCAAACCATCCATTAAATAATAGTTCATTGGAGAATCTACTATTTCAGCATAACTATCTCTTTTTTCTATATAATTTTCCCATACTTCATGAATAATAAATCCGTCTTCTTTATTTCTTTTAACTGCATTTATTATTTTTCTTAAAAATTCATCGCTTAATTCATCAGTAACATCTAATCTTAAACCATCAATTCCAAGACTAAACCAATAATCAATTACTCCACCTACACCAGTAATATACTCTTCCCATGCGGGACCAAATGCCTTTGGCATTGTTTCAATATCCCACCATGTTCTATAATTAGGTTTACCTTCTTTATTAAATGTTCCTCTACCATTAGAATCTCTATTCCAAATATCATAATATGCATTATAAGGACTATCCGGATGATTAAAAGCACCATTTCCATATTTATCATAAAAATCAAAAAAAGGATTTTCATAACTAGTATGATTGAATACGGAATCTACTATTACTTTCATTCCTCTTCTATGAGCTTCATCACATAATTTCTTTAAGTCCTCAGGACTTCCTTTATAAGGATCAACTTCCAAATGATTAATCGCATCATATCCGTGATTAGATTGAGCATATACAAAAGGGCTTAAGAATATAATATTGATTCCAAGAGAACATAAATAATCAAGTTTATTAGTAATTCCTTTAAGATTACCACCATAATAATTACTACACCAATTTCCAGTTTCTGGATTGGGACCTATTATTGTCTTTTCATTCCAATTTTTATGAATACTTCTTCCTTCAATAGGTTTTAATAACAAATCATCTGATTTATTAAAACTATCAATGAAAATATGATACTGCATCCTATCTCTATACCATCTAGGATTCTTATGAGTACTTATTTTAAAAGGTCTATCTTCATCTTTTAATTCATAACAATTTCCATTAACAATATAATTAAAATAAAAATGATTAACTACTCTATCTAAATATATATCCTTTTCAAAGTATGCGTATTCTGATTCATTATAAGAGTGAGATAATTGATAAATATTATCATTAAGAATAATATTCATCTTATCAATCCAACCTATACTAAAAGGAACTTTAACTATAACTTTATAATTATTATTAGATAATTCTTTTAATCTAAATGAAATATTTTCCATTTACCCTCCATTATCTAACCCATTCTTATCCCATAAATAATATATCACAATAAAAAAATAATTACTAGATATCTAGTAATTAATATTAAACTATAAAAAGCTTAGTCTTAACTAAGCCTTTACAGGATTATCCATCTCTATTGTAATATATTTACCTACTTTAAATTTTAATTTATTCTTATCTTTAGGTACTAAATATCCAACATAACCTTTTAATTTTGAATTTCCTTTTACTGTTCCTCTTGAAATATCTTCATAACTTTCTTTTCCTTCTATAACTTTAGCAAAACTACTTCCAGGAGCTTTCAAACTAGTTTTTTCAACATCATAGTCATCAGCAGATAAACTTATACCATCGCTCCATAGAAAATAATCACTATTTGTTAAATTTTCTATTTCAAAATGAAAAGCAACTTTTTGATAGCCATCTGGAGTATTATAAGTATCAAAATGTTCTGAATAATATGCATATTTTTCATATGAACTTAATGTTACTTTTATATTCTTTGTAACAGCTTCTTCTTGATATCCAACTGTTACTGGTTCTTGCTCTTTCTCTTTTTCTACTTCAACTATATTTTCATCAAAATCTTTTTCAATCTTATTATGATTATTTGCTGAAGTAACTGCAAAAACTATAAATAATATTGGTATTATAACAAAAGGAATTGCAATAATAATCATTGCTGTTCTAAAAGTTTTAGATCCAGCATTAGCAACATCTCCAAATGTTTTCATCATTTTATCTTTTTCAGCCTTTGCTTTTTCTTCTTGCTCTTTTCTATATTTCTTAATAGCGGCAGAACAATTTGCTCCACATGATGGACACTTAGTATCTTCTTCACTAATTAAAGTGTGACAATATTCACATTCAATAACTTTCTTACCCATAAATTCTCTCCTCTATAAACATTATATAATTATTTTATTAATAAGTCATCTAATTAAAATAATTATTTTTAATACCAAAAGTAGCTTTAATGAATCTAGACATTGCTCTACTTGTAGTTAACCATGTAAACTTAACATTATTCTTTGTATTAGATTCTATTTTATCTACCATAAATTTAGCTATAGTTTCAGGTCTATCTCCTAAGATATTATAAACATTCTTAGTCCTTTCATCTAATTCAATCTTTTCACCATCACCTAAACTAGTATCAATGAAATTAGTAATCATAATACCAGGAGTAATTTTACCTACAATTACCCCAGTATCTTTAACTTCTTTTGCAAGTGCTTCAGTAAAATAAGTTACACCTCTTTTAGCAGTTCCATATATACTAAGTCCTGGAATAGTCGCATCATTTGATCCATGTCCTTCTACATTATATATAGCACCATATCCTTGTTTTATGAATATAGGCATAATTAATTTACTACAAAGTATTGTACCTTTAAGATCTATATCAATCAATCTATTAATAACAGAAGAATCTAATTCCCATATGTTTTTCATAGGTTGATTAACTCCAGCATTATTAATTAATATATCTATTGAATCTACTTTATCTTTTAAATCATTAATCATATTATTAATATCTTCTTCTTTAGTAACATCAACTTTATAAGAATAAATATTACTATTACTTTTAATTTTACTTAAACTTTCTTTTGCCTTTTCAAGTCCTTTTTCATTTATATCACAAATAACTATGTGATTATTGTTTTCATAAAAGTATTTAGCCATAGAATAACCAAATCCTCTTGCACTTCCAGTAATAATAATTGTCTTCAAAATACCACTTCCCAAATTATGTTTACCATTTTAATTATATAATTTTTTTAAATAAAATAAAAGTCTTATAATTATTTATATATATGATAAAATCAAATTGAAAGGACTGATTTAAATGAGAACTGTTGGAACAGTTGTACGTGGAATTCGTACACCCATAATAAAAGAGCACGATGACTTAGAAAATATTGTTGTAGATTCACTTTTAAAAGCACAAGAAAGTGAAGGATTCGAATTTAAAGATAAGGATGTAGTTGCAATTACTGAAGCTGTTGTTGGTATAAGTGAAGGGAATTATGCAACTGTTGATAATATTGCTGAAGATATTAAAAATAAATTTGATAATCCTGAAGAATTAGGAATTGTATTTCCAATTTTAAGTAGAAATAGATTTTCTTTAATTTTAAAAGGAATTGCTAGAAGTACTAAAAAACTTTATGTATTATTATCATTCCCATCTGATGAAGTTGGTAATGGAATTCTAGATGAAGATAAATTAGATAATTCTAATTTCAATTTAGGAAGTGTTATTACAGAAGAAGAATATAGAGAAAATTTTGGTGATTGGATTCATCCATTTACCGGAATTAATATGTTAGACTTCTATAAAGAATTAATTACTGCTGAAGATTGTGAACCAGTATTTGTACTATCTAATAAAGCAACTGATATATTAAAATATACAAAGAATGTAATTAATTGTGATATTCATACAAGATATAAAACTAAAAAATTATTAGAAAATAATGGTGCTAAAGCATATGGATTATATGAAATAATGAATGAATCAATTAATGGTTCTGGATTCAATGAAAAATTTGGACTTCTTGGATCTAATAAATCTACTGAAGAAAGATTAAAATTATTCCCAAGAACTGGACAAACATTAGTAGAAAATGTTCAAAAGAAATTAAAAGAAAAGACAGGTAAAAATATAGAAGTAATGGTTTATGGAGATGGAGCATTTAAAGATCCAGTTGGTAAGATTTGGGAACTTGCTGATCCAGTTGTATCACCTGCTTATACTAGTGGGCTTGAAGGTACACCTAATGAAATTAAATTAAAATTTGTTTCTGATAATAAATTTCCTGATTTACATGGAGATGAATTAAAAGAAGCAATTAAACAAGAAATTAGAAATAAAGCAGCTGACTTAAAAGGACAAATGATTACTCAAGGAACTACTCCTAGAAGATTAACGGATCTAATTGGATCACTTTGTGACTTAACTTCAGGTTCAGGAGATAAAGGAACTCCAGTAGTATTTATTCAAGGATACTTCGATAACTTATCAAATGACTAAAAAAAAGATATCAATTGATATCTTTTT
>CAMVLU010000064.1 GCA_947168405.1 uncultured Clostridia bacterium | reverse complement strand
ATCTCCATATACGATTCTTTCATTTAATTTTTTTAATTTTTCTAAATAGATATTTCTATCAATAATTTGAAGTTCAAATAACCTTATTCCAATGATTAAAAAAAATAGATATAATATTATTTTAAAAAAAGTTATTTTTTTCATTAAATCACCAAGTATATTATTTGTATTTTTTATTATTTTATGAATAAACTTAATTAGGTGAATTATGTATAATAAAATAATAGAAAACTATATTTCTAAATTAACAAAAGATGAAATAATATTATATGCCTTTAAAAATGATATTATATTAAATCCAAATGAAGCTGATTATTTATTTAATATAATTAAAAATAAATATAAAATATTACTTAGTAATAATTATGAAATAATCTTTAAAGAAGCAAATAATTATATTTCTGAAAATAATTTAAAAAAAATCTATAAACTATTTTTAGATTATAGAAATAAATATAAAAGCTACCTTAATTATTAATAAAATATACGAATTTATCATATTATATGGACAAATACCAAATTTTACCAAAATTAATGAGAAAATTTAATTGGTGGTAAAATATGTTTAGCAATATTAAAAGAGTAAGAGAATCATATGAACTTACTCAAAGAGAAATGGCTAAAATTTTAAAAATTAGTAAATCTAGTTATAATAATTTTGAAACAGGAGAACATATTATTCCTTTAAAACATTTAAATAATTTTTGTAATATTTTTCATGTTTCGATGGATTATGTATGTGGTTTAACAAAAAATAATTTAAAAGTTAATAAAACTTTTAAATTAGATAAGAAAAATATTGGTAAAAAGTTAAAAGAAATTAGAAAAAATAAAAAATTAACTCAAGAAGATATTGCTAAAATAATTAATACTACTCAATCAAATATTAGTTCATATGAAAATGGTAATACTTTAATATTAACTGCCTTTTTATATAACTTTGCTAAACATTTAAATGTAAGTATGGATTATATATGTGATAGAAATAATAATATTAAAATTAAGACTTATTAGTCTTTTTTATTTTAATTAAATATGATAATAAAGTAATTATTTCAAATATTAATAATAATATTAATAATATTAAAATTATAGTTAATGTAAAATTAACAAATCTTCTTAAATAAATTACTCCCATAGTTATAAACATAATTGTTGTTTTAATTTTTCCTAAATAAGTTGTTTTTGGATTTAATTTATGATGAAAAGAATATAAATTGGAAATAGATATTAATAGTTCAAATAATACAAATATCCAAATAAATATTAATAAATAATTATCTATCCATGGAAATAATACTATAGGAAATAATAAAGAACCTATATATATTTTATCAACAAAAGCATCTAAATATTCTCCAAATTTTGTTACTGAATTATATTTTCTTGCAAGATATCCATCAAAAGTATCAGTTAGAGAAAATATTATTATCATTATTATAAAAGGAATATTTTTATTTAAAGCAATTAAAGGAATCAAAACAAATGGAGAAAATAATCTTAAAATTGTTAATATATTGGCAATTTCTTTTTTTATATTACCATTTTTTATATTATTAAATAAATCTATAATTCCATTTTTAAAAATACTTACCATAATCCTCCACCTATAATATTATTTTATAATAAATAATTATAATTGTAAATATTAATTACCGAGTAATATTCTAACTGTTGATCCTGCAGCAAGATATGTTCCAGGATTTGGACTTTGAGATATTACTGTATCACCTGTTCCTGAATATTCAACATTATAGTAAAACAAATCTTTAGCTGCTTCTTTTTTGGTTTTTCCAATCGTATTAGGTAGAATATAATATATTTCATCATCCCAATAGTGAACTTTTTCTATTCCACCTTCTTGTCTTTTAATATCCATTATATCTATAATATCAAGTAAAATTCTTCTAGCAACTGGTGCTGTTGTATAACTAGATAAAAGAGCTGTATGTTTAGGATTATCAATTGCAACATACAAAATTGCTTTAGGATCATTTGCAGGAACTACAGACATAAAACTCATTATATAATTATTATCTAAATATCTTCCATTTTCTACCTTTTGAGCAGTTCCAGTTTTTCCACCTATTCGATATCCATCTATATAAGCATATCTTCCTCCACCTCTTGCAACAACAGATTCTAAAGCATATCTCATTGTATTACTTGTTTCTAAACTAATTGTTTTTCTAACAAACTTAGGATTATTTTCAATAATTACTGTATTATTCATTGGTTCATTTATACTTTTAACAATATATGGTTTATATAAATTACCCCCATTTACAACACTAGATACGGCAGTTACTTGTTGAATAGGTGTAACACTTATACCTTGACCAAAAGCACTTGTAACAAGTTCTAATTCTCCTACTTTATCAATTGGAAAGATAATTCCAACTGACTCACCATTTAAATCTACTCCTGTTTTTTTACCAAATCCAAATAGATCAAAATATGAAAATAATTTATCTTTTCCTAGTAACTGACCTAACTTTACAAATCCAGGGTTACAAGAATTTTCTAATACTTGTAAAAATGTTTGATCACCATGACCTTTACTCTTCCAACATCCTATTCTTGTTCCATTTATATGAACACTTCCAGAATCATAAAAATGATCATTATAAATATCAACTACTTTTTCTTCTATTGCACTACTAAATGTTATTATTTTAAATGTACTTCCTGGTTCATAGGTCATCCAAACTGGTAAATTTCTATTTAATACTTCTGTAGAAAATATTTTATAATTATTTGGATTAAAAGTTGGACGACTAGACATAGCAAGTATTTCTAAAGTATTAGGATCAACTACTATTCCTAAAGAATTATCTGGTTTTAAAGTACTTTCTACATTATTAAGTTCTCTTTCAACAGCCATTTGAATATTTATATCAATAGTTAAAGTTATATTCATTCCACTTGCAGGTTGTAAATATATTTCTGATAAATTAATTTTTCCTCCTTTAGCATCACTGAAGTATTTAATTGCTCCATTTTCACCTGTTAAATATTTATCATACATTAATTCTATTCCCCCAAGTCCTTGATTATCTATTCCAACATATCCAAGAACATGAGATAATGTTTCTCCATAAGGATAATATCTTTTAGATTCTTTTACTAAGTATACTCCTTTAAAATTATATGAATTTATTTTATCAGCTATTTCATAACTAAGTCTTCTTCCTTCAGGATGAACTCTTTCGATAGATGTTTTTTTATATACGTGTTTATTCATTTCATCAATACTTACATTTAATATTTCTGATAATGTTTTACTAACTTCTTCTTTATTTGTTATTTGATTAGGAACAAGAACTAAACTTGTCGTAGTTATGTTATCCGCAAGTATTACACCATTTCGATCTAGAATTAATCCACGACTAGCTTCAACTGGTAAATCTCTACTCCATAAATCATTAGCAAGTGATACTAATTTTTTATAATCAATCATTTCTATATATAAAACTTTTAAAAATATTACAATAAAAAAACTAAGAAAAAAAAGAAGAATTATTTTTATTCTACTATTTATACTATGATTAAACATATTTTCACCATTTAATTATATGAAAAAAACTTAAAAATATTTCTATTTCTAAGTATTTGAATAAGCAAGTTTTAATTTTTTTTCAGGAGAACCTATTGATAAAATATAATCATTTGTACCAACTATATGTTCTTGATTTATAGAAGCATGTTTTATATTTCCATTAAAATCATATGCTGGAACTAATACATATTTATTTTCTATCATTTCAGGTATTTTAGATTCATTTAAATGTATTTTATATTTCTTTTCTTGTATTTCTGATTCTATTAATAATTTATAGTCGGTATTAACATTTAAATCTTTTAATTTAGATACTAATATTTTTAATCTTTCTCGTGATTTTTCTTCATAAATATCTTTTCCAAGCAATAATTTGATTATATACTCTCCTCCCATATAAAATACTATAAATTGTAATAGCACTAATTTTAATGTAGTTGATAAATTTTTAAACATTGCATAATCTAAAATAAACCAAATTGGAAAAGAATATGTAACAAGTACTTTTTTATTATTTCTTACTATTTTCATAGGAGTAAATCCTTCATTTACATCTTTTATAGCATTAAAAAAATCATAATTAATAACTAGTTTCATACTATCCCTTCACCAAGCAGATATTTTATCATATTTTAATCATTTGGTCAAATTTAGTACATTGTTTAATTCTTCTTTAGTATTATTATTAAATAAGTTTTCATTAAATAAATATTCATATCGAAATAAAGTAAATCCTTGATAATGATTAAGTGTTTTTGAATAAATTATTTGTTTAGCTATTATATCTTTATTATTAACCCATTCATATTTACCATTTCCTGCATATGTATCTTCTAGTCCTACTTTATAAAAAGCAAGAACTGGAACAATTTTTACATTATTAGTAATTAAATTATTCCATTCATTAATTGTTTTTTCAAAAGGTTTTAAATTATTATTAAATCCATAATAAACCTGAGGCATAATTATATCAACATAGTTATTTTCTTTTAACCATTGTTTAACATCAGCAAAATGTAATTGATAATTATTTTCTATATTACCATCAGGTGCAATAGAGAATATAATATTCTTGTTATAATCTTTTATTAATTTATAAATTGTTTTTATTGTTGTATTAATAATATTATATCGATATTCTTCAAGAGAAATATTATTATTTAAAAAATATCTTTGATAATTTTCTAAATCAATTTCTAAGTCTTCATAAAAATAATCATCTAAATGAATACCATCTACTTCATAATTAGTAATTATTTCATATATTTGTTTTATTAATAAATCTATTACTTTAGAACTAGATGGATTATAATAAATTCCTGTTTTAGTAATTTTGGCGTCCCCTGTTTTTAAAAATGTAATAGCAGGATTATTATTAGATAATTTATTTATATCGGTTGTATTACTAATTCTATAAGGATTAATCCAAGCATGAACTTTAATATTTCTTAAGTGAGACTCTTTTATAAAATAATCTAAATAATCCATTCCTGGATCTTTTCCTTCTGTACCTGTTAAAGTATAAGAATATGGAAATATATTAGATTTATATATTGAATCTGAAAAAGGCGATACATGTAAAAAAATATTATTAAATTTATTATCTTTAATTTGATCTAACATTTTATTAATATAAGATTTATTAACATCAATATTATTATTTTGAAAATAACTTAAATATTCTAAATAAGATATATATATTCCTCTTATTTCTTCATTATTATTATCTATATTATATTCTTTTTTACTTATAACATATGTATTTCCTATTAAAAAAGTAATAGTAATTAAAAAAACAACTAAAGTCTTTTTCATATAATCACATAGTAATTATATAAATTGCTTTTGTTGTTTTATGTCGAATTACATTCTATCTACAACTTCTATTGCTAAAATATCAAGTAATTGTTCAAGAACTTCTTCTACTAATTTAATTAATGCTAAATATGAGGATTTAATATCAATATTTTCTTCTTTAATAATTGAGTAATTATTATAAAATTTATTAAATAAACTACATAAATCAAATAAGAAATCAGTTATAGGATTTAAACTTTTATCTAAATAACTTCTATTTAAGATATTAGGAAGTTCTAATATTTTAAGTAAAACATTTTTCATATCTAAATTAGATATATTTATAAATTTATAATTTTTACTATCTATTTTATTTAAAATTGATTTAATACGAACATCTGTATATAAAAGATATGGTCCAGTTTTTCCTTCAAATGATGAAAATTTAACTTCATCAAAGATATAATCAGTAGAACGATTACTCATTAAGTCAGCATATTTTAAAGTTGCTACTGTTAATTTATTATTTATTTCTTCTCTTTCAGATCCAGTTATATCATCTTTAATATTTTTATCTATTTCATCACTTATTAATTTCATTAAAGTTGATAATTCCATTACTCCACCATCTCTTGTTTTATATGGTTTACCATCACGACCATTTATTGTTCCAAATCCTAAATGAGAAAGAAGTGTATTTTTTGGTACTAAATTAGATTTATATGATGCACGGAATACTTGTTCAAAATATAAAGATTGTCTTGAATCAACTACATACCATATTTCATCTGGATTAAATCTTTTAATTCTTGAATAAATTGTTGCTAAATCTCTTGTTGCATATATTGTTGCTCCATCTTTTTTTATAACAATTAAAGGAGGCATTTCTTTAGTATCTGTATCTTCTTTAACATCCATGACCATAGCTCCCTCAGACTCATATAAATAAGGATTTAATACTTCAAGCATTGGTTTTACATCTTTAAAACTATCAAGTTCACCTTCCCATAAATCAAAGTTACAATGTAATTTATCATAGACTTTTTTTATTTCAACACTAGAAATACTAACTAATTGTTTCCAAAGAGCAATGTATCTTTCGTTTCCTTTATCAATTTCTGCAGTTATTTCTCTTACTCTTGCTAGTCTATTTTCATCTTCTGATGAAGCAATATTAGCTTTAACATACATTTCTCCTAAATCAGAGGCTGTATAATTTACTTTAGGATATTCACCTCTATAATGTTCATCAAAGAAAGCTAAATTAGGACTTCTTAATTCTATTTCACTTATAATCATTCCTGCTTGTCTTCCTAAATCCCCCAAATGAACATCACTTATCGTTTTTAATCCTAAAAATTTACATAATCTATTTAAAGCTTCTCCAATGTTAGCTGACCTCATATGTCCAACATGAAGTGCTTTAGCAGCATTAGCACCTCCATAATCTAAAAAGATTAATTTTTCTTCTTTTTTATCATATAATCTTTGAAAATTATTAAGACTTTCATTAAAATAATTAATTAAATCTAAATTTGAAAATGAAAAATTTATAAAACCTGGATTTGCTATATTAACATTACAAAAACTATTAGGTAATTTATTAACTATTTCATCAGCTACAATTCTTGGATTTTTATGATATTTTTTTGCTATCGACATGGCTATATTTAATTGAAAATCTCCTAATTCTTTTTTACTACTTGGAAGTATTATAGCATCAACATCATATTCTAATTCCTTTAAAATATTTTTAATTTCTAATTCTTTTTCTTTAATAAAACTCATATATCCTCCTTAATATAAAAGAATTCCATGATATAAGGACGAATAATCGCGGTACCACCTTACTTCATAGAATTCTATGCTCTTTATTTGATAAAGGGTTATTCCCTGAAATATAAAAGATACGTTCATAAGAATAATACAAGAATTTTCACCACCCATTCTCTCACTTAAGAATTATTATCTTATTACTACTTCTTTCTTCATTTCTTGCTTAAAATATACAATAAAATTTAATAAATGTCAATTATTTATTGTTATTCTCAACTATCTTTTCTATTTCTTTAATAGATAATCCAGAAGATTTAGAAATAATATCTATCGGAACTTTATTATTATATAAATTAATAATCATTTCTGTTTTATTTTGTTCTACACCATTCATGAATCCTTCATCTTTTCCTGTTTCATATGCATCATGATTTCTTAACTTTTCATCTATTCTTTCATCCCATATCAAAAGGCATACCTCCTTACTTTTTGAGAGTCTTTCTAATTTCCATTTTACTCTCTATTATTATCATTATCTTCAATTATCTTTTCTATTTCTTTAATAGATAATCCAGAAGATTTACTTATTAATTCTAATGATGCTCCATTTTGATAGAAATTAATAATCATTTCAGTTTGTTTTTGTTCTACACCTTCATCTTTTCCTGTTTCATATGCATCATGATTTCTTAACTTTTCATCTATTCTTTCATCCCATATCATACGACAATACTCCTTACTTTTTGAGAGTCTTTCTAATTTCTTTTGATAATTATTTAACATCTTTTCTTGATTTACTATTTTTTTTAAATCTTCTTTTTTATTTAATGTAAATAATTTCCATACTAACTCTTCTTCTTTAATATCAGTATAGCATATTTGTTGTATTTTGAAAAGATTAACA
>CAMVLU010000063.1 GCA_947168405.1 uncultured Clostridia bacterium | reverse complement strand
ATCATTTATAGTTACCACATTATAATCAGTTATGTAAATAAGTAAAAATAATAATAAATATTATATTAATATAAATAATATTAATATTATTATTTTAATAAATATATTTAGTTCTATAAACTTATCTAATTTTTTTAATATTTTATAATAAAAAACAAATAAAACGGTATGAAATAATAATAAATATGAAAATAATAAATCATATAATATACCTGAAATAATTATTAATTTATAATATTTTTTATTATTTATTTTTTTATATAAAAATACTAAATATGTTAAAGTAAACATAGGATAAAATAAATTTAAATTATTAAAAAAACTTGGAATAAATAAAGGATAAATATAATCAAATATTAAGCATATTATTAAAAAAATATATATCATTTTATTTCCTTATTAAAACATTTACAAATCTTAGTTCATTAAAATTAGATGATGGTTCTACCTCAATTATTTTTGACACATCATATTTATCTTTTTTTATTCCTTTTACTTTACCAATTATAATACCACTTGGAAATATTCCTCCCATTCCACTTGTATAAACATTAAAATTATCTAAATTATCAATATCTTTATTTATTGATGTTATTTCAAGTAGATTATTATTGTATCCAGATAATATTCCATATATAGTATCATTTTCTTTTTTAATCATTACTGATATTTTATGATTAATATCATTGGTGGTAATTAATTTAATTTCAGATGTTTTACTACTTACTTTAATAACTCTTCCAATTAATCCATCTCCAGATACAACTGCCATATTTTCTTTTATTCCAGAAGACTTTCCTTTATTAATTGTAATAGTATTAAACCAATACATTTTATTTCTTTCTATAACACAAGCTGATACTTTATCAAAATCAGTTAAGGTACTACTAATATTATTTAATTTTTTTAATTCTTCTAATTCTTTATTTTTTTCTAGTTCTATTCCATCTTTAAATTCATTACTTTCTATTATGTTATTATCAATTGCATTTACAGGAAAAAATATTAAATCCTTTAATAAATAATATGGATATAAAATATTAATGTTATTATTTAATAAAATAATTGATAATACATAAATAATTATTAAAGCAACAAACGATTTTATTTTCATACTTTATCACCTATTAAATGATTTTCATAAAAACTAAAATAATTTTCATCAGATACTACTAAATGATCTAATACTTCTATTCCTTGTATTCTTCCTATTTCAACTAATGTTTTGGTAAGTTCTATATCAGATTTACTAGGTATAACATCACCAGTTGGATGATTATGCATACATATAAGTCCTGATGCACTTAAAATATAAGCATATTTGAATACTTCTCTTGGATGAACGACACTTTTATTAATAGTTCCCATATATAATAATTTCCTTTCTATTAAATTCTTTTTTGTATCTAAATAAAATACATAAAAGTATTCTTGTTTTAATCCATATATTAAACTTTTATTATCTAAATATATTAAATATGGATCATTATATTTTTTATGAATAATATTTCTTTTTAAATATATTCTTTTACCAAGTTCTAAAATAGCCAGTAATTCTATTTTTTTAACTTTACCTATACCTTTAATAGAATCTAAACTATTAATAGTTAAATCTTTTAAATTATTAATTCCTCCTAAATTTTCTATTAAAGAAATAGCTAAATCTTTTGATGAATATCCTTTAGTACCAGTTTTTATTATAATTGCCAGTAATTCTTCATCACTTAAATTATTAGAACCTAATTCAAGTAATTTTTCTCTTGGTCTTTCTTCTATTTTCATTTCTTTTATTAACATATTATCACCCATATATTAATATCATAGAAAAATTATTAAATTTATAAATTAAGTTCAGAATTATCAAATATTTCTTTCATAACATTTATTATTTCTTCTTCATTAGTATCTTTTATTCTATTGTCATATTCTTTTAATTTATCTAATGTTTCAGAGTTTTCCACATAATCAGATCTAATATAAGTATAAATATTTTTATCTTTGTAGTAGTTTTGAAGTTTTAAAGCTAAATCATAATTTTCTGTTACTCCTAAATAAACATAATATTTATCATCCATTTCTTTTAAAATATAATTATTATTTAATTTTTTGGTATTTTCTATTGCAGATTCTTTATTAGTATAAACTCCATATTGTAAATAATAAATATTACCATCTTCATTTACATAGTCAATTCCTTTATAATTAGAAAACAAAATACTTCCAAATAAATATCCTATTAAACTACCAAGTAAAATTATAATAATTACATTTTTATTTATTTTCATATCCTCCTCCTTTATGATAAGTATAGAATATTTAAAATAAATATTATGTCGAAAAAAAACAACCTTTAAGGTTGTTATAACATTATTTTTCTTCTGGTTTCATAAGTGGGAATAAAACAACATCACGAATTGAATCAACATTATAAATTAACATAAGTAATCTATCAATTCCAAATCCAAGACCTGAAATAGGAGGCATTCCTTGTTCCATTGCTCCCATAAATTGTTCATCAATTTCCATTGTTTCATCATCACCTTGTTCTTTAGCCACTAATTGATCTTCAAAAGCTTTTCTTTGAACAAATGGATCAACTAACTCAGAATAAGCTTTACAAAGTTCTGTTCCACCAGCAACTACTTGGAAGACATCAATTATTCTACTATCTTTATCATTTCTTCTTGCAAGAGGAATTAAAACAGCTGGATAATTATAAATAACTGTAGGTTCTGTAATACCTGCTCTTATAGTTCTTTTATAAACGAAGTCAATTATTTGACTTAAAGAATGATAATCAGTTAAATCTTCCATTGTAAATAATTTTGTATTAACTATTTTTTCTTTTAATTCATTTGGATCTTCAATACTTAAAAAATCAAATCCTAATATTTCTGTTAATCTTTCTACATAATTAATTCTTGTAAAATCTTTTCCAAAATCTAATTCATTATCTTTATATGTAATTGTTGTCGTTCCAACTAATTCCATTAAAAGAGATCTGATAAATTCTTGATAAAATTTTAAATTATCTTCAAAGTTCCAGTATGATGCATACCATTCAACTTGGGTAAATTCTTGTAAGTGTTCAGTATCCATACCTTCATTTCTAAAACATTTTGCTACTTCATATACACGATTAAATCCAGCACTTATACATTGTTTTAAATATGTTTCAGGTGCTATTCTTAAATTTAAATCTATATCTAGAGCATTATGATGTGTATAAAATGGTCTTGCAGCTGCTCCACATACAGCATTTTGCATAATAGGAGTTTCTACTTCTAAAAATCCATTCTCTCCTAAATATTTATGAATAAATGAATATAATTTACTTCTTCCTAAAAATACTTTTCTTGACTCTTCATTAGATATTAAATCAACATATCTATTTCGATATTTTTCTTCAATATCTGTTAATCCATGAAATTTTTCTGGAAGTGGTTTTAAAGCTTTACCTAAGAAAGTAAAATCATCTGCTCTTATGGTTTTTTCGCCAGTTTGAGTTGTAAACATTTCACCTACTACACCAATAAAATCTCCAACATCAACTAAAGATTTAAAGAATTGATATTTTTCTTCTCCTACTAAATCTATTTTTATAGAAACTTGTAAAGCACCTTCTAAATCTCTTATTTTTAGAAAACTTAATTTTCCCATTTTACGCATAAACACTATACGTCCAGCTACTCTTACATCTTTAATACCATCTTCTAAAATACTAGCTTCTTTTAAAGTATAATTAACTTCATACTTTTCAGGGTATGGATTACAATACTTTCTAATTTCTTCTACTTTGTCTCTTCTTACTTGCTCTTGTTCACTAAATTCTTTCATAAAGACCTCCTAAACCTTTAATTTATATAGTAAATAATATCATTCATTAAAAATATTGTCAAATATATTTTTTTTTGATAAGATTATATAAGAGGTGAAAATATGAATAATATAGTAGATGCAATAATAGAAATTCCATTAGGAACAAAAAATAAATATGAAATTGATAAGAATTTAGGAAAGATTAGACTTTCTAGAGTTCAATATTCATCAATGACTTATCCAAGTGAATATGGATATATTGATAATACTTTAGCAGGAGATGGAGATCCTGTAGATATCTTGGTAATATCCAGTGAAGCAACATTTCCAGGATGTGTTGTTGAAGCAAAAGTTTTAGGTTACTTAGATACGATTGATGGAGGACATCAAGATCCAAAAATAATAGCTGTTAATAATGTTGATCCAAGATGTAATTTTTATAATTCTTTAGAAGACTTACCAAAACACTCATTAATAGAAATTAAAAATTTCTTTCAAAATTATAAATTACTTCAAAATATTAAAGTAGAAGTCTTTGATTATCATAATATGGAAGATGCTATGAAAATGATTGAAGATGGTAAAAAACGTTATAAAGAAAAACTATTAGATGAAACACTCTAATAGTTTTCTTTAATTATTTTATTAATCTCATCAATTGATAGATTGGATATATCAGAAATATTTTTTAAAGAAATATTATTATTATACATATTTATAATCATTTCATTTTGCTTTTGTTGAATACCTTGTTTTATTCCTTGTTTAATTCCTTCCTCTCTCCCAGCAGTTTTACCAGATTCAAATCCCTCTTTGTATCCTTCTTCGATTGCTTCTTCTCTATCTCTTCTTACAATTTCCTCTTCTGGTAAATATAAATCTGCATCAAAGTATCCCGCTATTTCTTTTGCTTCTTTTACTACTTCTTCCATAAACTTATCTCCTTTATATATGTCTTTTAACATATTATCATTTTCACATAATAGAAAATATAATAATCTTTCTATTTTATTTTCTTTCTTCTTAAGTATATTATATGACATATTTTTTAGTTTATCAAGATTTATGTGATATTTATGTATAAAATTATCTTCTACTATATGTAAATTTTGTTCCATGAATACTACATCATATATAAGTTTATCTTTTTTAAAATAATCATAATTCTTTATTAATATTTGAATTATCTTTTTCATATTTTTATAATCTTTACTTCTTTTTAATTGTCCTAGATATAATTGATATACATAAGTATCTGTTTGTCTTTGTCTAGTATTTCCTTTTGTCCAACATATTTCTATATCTATTAACATGGTATTATCTTCAAGCATTATGTCTGCTTTGGAATCTACTGTTGATGCATTTATTCCAATTTCTTCACTTGTTAACTTGATATTATTATAGATAATATTGTAATCTTCTTTTAATATTTCCGATAAAATTCTTGCTGTTAATTCTTTAGATACTTTACTATTTTTAAATATCTTTTTAGCTACTCTATCATTCATTAAAACATAATTTCTCATTCTGCTCCTTTCTTTTTATCAGCTGATAAGTGCATATTAACAAATTATGTTTTATAAAACAAATATCTATTTTTTAACAATATCTTAATATTTATTTAAATATTTTAATTAAAACAATAATTTCTTATTAACAAAATAAATTTTTATACAAAAAAAGTTCTAAATTTCTGATTTTTAGAACTTTTATATTTTACATAATTTTACATATAAATTATCATATTGTTAAATAAATCTATAAATTCATTTTTTATTAATTCTTTATTATCTATTCTTGATTGATTTAATGCTTTTATTTCTTTTTCTATATACTTATTATTATTTTTATTATAAATACTTAAATATATAGTTGAATTATCACCCATATTATTATTTGGATCAGGATCATTTATTTTACCTGTTACTCCTACCCCATAATCAGAATTAGTATAAACAGAAATTGCTCTTGCCATATCTTTAGCACATTCCATACTATAAACAGAATATTTATCAATAATATCTTTATTTACTCCCATTTTAATTTTATATTCATTACTATAAGTAACAGCTCCGAATTTAAAAACTAAACTAGAACCTGATACATTAGTAATACTTGATGCAATATATCCTCCTGTACATGATTCCATTGTACTAATAGTAAAATCACTATTTTTTAAATATTCTATTAAATCTTTCATTTTATCTTCTTCCTATTCTTTTTATTTTTTTCATATTTATTTCTTGAAATATTTGAAATATTCTTGTTGTAGATATCATTCCTAAATTAATTTCTTCTTCATCTAAATAATCATTAGAAAGTGGTTCTATAGATTCAAATATATCTGGTATATTTTTAAATTCTTCAATTGATTCTCTTTTATAAAAATCTTCTCCAGCTATACATTCTTTATATGTTTCATAATGATTTTTTTCATCACTATCATAAAATCTTTCAACTATATAATATAAATTAGGTTTAAAATAATTAATAAATCCATTATATTCAAAACCTATTGTATTAATTAGTTCAGGTTTAAATTGAACAACATATAAATCTTTTATTTCATAATTTTCTGATAAACTATTCATAATCTTACCTCACTATATAAGAAATTATATCATAGTTATCTAAAAAATATTCTTATTTGACGTCAAGTTATTTTAATTTATTACTTCCATCTAAATAATTAATTTCTACTCCATCTTCTACATTATAAAGAAATACATTAAATTTTATTCCTTTACCATTATCTTCAATAGACTCTGCTTCCATTTGAACACCTGTTGCTAGCATATTATTTTCTTTAAATATTGGTGTTACTCTATATAATACATGATTATGAGTTTTTTTAATATAACTTGCTACTTGGTTTTCAAATTCTAACATCGTTTTAGCATTCATTGTTCTTGTACATGTAATTAAGTTTTTAGGATTAGCATTTTCTCCTGTTAATTGATATCCAATTAAATGACACCTATTATATAAATATTTGCCATCAACAAAATCATATTTTGAGATTTGCCAACCTGATGGTTTAATCATACCTATTCCTTCTCTTTCTTTAGTTGGCATTGATTCTATTCCAATATTAGCATATGCTACTCCACATCTACCTAATATATCTAAATCACTATAAGATGCAAATGAATTAGTATTTTTATCTTCTTCATTAAACTCAGGTTCATTATTATTAATAAAAACATATTTTTTATCAGTATACTCTGGTATATCAGATAAAGCGTATGATACTACAAATTTACTAGCTAAAAATCTTGTAATATCATCTCTAAAATATGTTAAAACAATAGCTAATAATAATATAATTAAATTATCAGTATATTTTTTTCTTCTTTTTCTTCTTGCCATATCATCACTCTACTTTATTTAAGTATAACTCATACATTAAAAAAATACAATTATTTTTATTCAATAATTGTATTTTATGTGTTTATATGATACATTATAAACTATCTACAAGATTTTCTTCTTTTAAATAAACTAAATCTCCTCCAGTTTTAAAACATAAATCTTTATATTTACAATATCTACACCCTATGTTTTCTCCATTTATAACTTTAGGATTAATATCAAATTTATTATTTTTTATATTATCAAATCCTTCTTTTATTTTAGAATCAACAATGTTAATCATTTTATCAACAGAGTCACTTGACAATACTTTTGTATAAGGATAAAAACCTTTACTAGACGTTCTCATTCCTTTTATCATTTCACTATTTTCATAAGTTGAATCAAACATAGATATTAAATAAGAATCGTCAATTGTATAACCATTTAATTTTAACTTATCTTTTTTTTCTTCTAAGTCATCTTTTGTTAAATCTTTACTTCCTTTTTCAAATAATATTTGTTCAAAATAGAAACCAATTATTTTAGGATTATTAAAAATATTACTATTTTTTATTAAATAAACATAAATAGGTAATTGCATATCTAATCCATATTGTAAATTATTCATATTTATTTTAGGAGTACCTGTTTTATAATCAACAAGTGATAGATATGTATTATTATCTTTTTCTGTAAACATTATTTTATCAATTATTCCTGTAAAAGTATTATTATCTATATTTAAAGTTATTTGCTCTTCTAATTTTACATTAGTTAAACCAGTTAATTTATGCTGATATAAAATTATATCTATAATATTTTTTAATTCATTTTCTAAATCTTTTAAATAAAACTTTTCTTTTTTAGAAAATGAATATTTTACTAATGCTTCATTCCAAGATTTATTAAAGTCAAAATCATTATCAAATATTTTTGATAATACATAATGAAAAATAGATCCTAAATGCATAGAAAATGATTCT
>CAMVLU010000062.1 GCA_947168405.1 uncultured Clostridia bacterium | reverse complement strand
ATATTACTAAATTAATAATTCCTGTTGGTAAAGTAGTTTTAAATCAAAAATATTTAATAGTAGAAATAATATTATTTATTATGTCAGTTATATTCTTTTTAATTTTTATGAAACATCTTGCTAAGAAATTTAAAAAAGTTACTTATTATGATAAATATGTTAATAAATTATTAAAAGAATATGATAGATTAATTGTTGAAACTAAGACAAAAATAGTAATGAAAAAATACAATATTATTGAAGTTAAATCATTTACTGAACTTTTAGATGTAAGAGATAATTTAAAAGAACCTATTATATATTATAATGTTATAGAACATATTGAAGGAATATTTTATATTAAAAGTGATAATGATATTTATTTATTAATTATTAAAAATGAAAATTTAAAAAATTAAAAGGAACTTGAAATAACAAGTTCCTTTGTTTTCTATTGGAGGGGCCAGTCGGATTTGAACCAACGATCAAGGAGTTGCAGTCCACTGCCTTACCACTTGGCTATGACCCCATAAGAACACATTTAAAATTATAACAAATAATATTTTAAAAATCAACAAAATTTACAATTTTTTTCATCAAAATATTATATGTTTTTTTTAAAAAATATTAACCAAAAATTTCTTTTGTAAACATTATGTCAAAAGGTTGTTTTTTATATTTTTCGTGTTTATAATAAAAAGCAAATTTGAAAAAACGGGAGGGATATCATGATGAAAACTAATTTACCAGTTCTATTTTTAAAAAATCATGAAATATTCCCATACTGTGAAACTAAACTTGAATTTGATGATGTAAATTTAAAAAAAACTATTTCTTTAGCGGAAAATATATATGATAATTGTTTAGTTGTTATTCATCAAAGACAAGGAGAAAAACCAGAAAACTTTAGTAATATAAATGTAGGAATAATTGCAAAAATTAATTTGAAAATAGATATGCCTAATGGTAATATGAGAATTTCTTTGAAAGGACTTAATAGATGTATAATTCAAACCATTAAAGAAGAAGATATGGTATATGATGCAGATATAAACATAGAAGAAAAAGAAGAAATTGATCCTATAGAAGAAATTGCTATGGCAAGAACTTTAAGAAAAAGTTTAGAAAATTATATTAAAGTTATTGATACTAATGCATTTGACAATATAAGAGATATTCATGATATAGATAAGTTAACAGATATTATTGTAAATATTTTAGAATTAAAACATAATCGTAAATTAAAATATTTAAAAGAAATTAATCCTGTGACACGTCTTGGAATGCTTTTGGATGATATAGAATATGAATTATCAATATCGGAAATTGAACAACAAATTGATTTAAAAGTTAATAAAAAAATAGAAGATAGTCAAAAAGAATTTTATTTAAAAGAAAAAATAAATACTCTTAAAGAAGAATTGGGGGAAAATGATAATAATGAAGTTGATTATTTAGAAGAAAAAATAAAAAAATTAGATGCACCTAAAGCTATAAAAAAGAGATTAGAAACAGAATTAAATAGATTTAAAAGTTGTAATAGTAATTCACCAGAACTAGGAATTATTAGAAATTATATAGATGTATTATTAAATTTACCATGGAATAAAAAAAGTAAAGAAATATTTGATGTTAAAAAAATACGAAATACTTTAGAAAGTTCTCATTTTGGACTTGATGAAACTAAAGAAAGAATAATAGAACATATTATTGTTAGAAATCAAACTGGAACAGAAAATCTTCCAATACTTTGTTTAGTTGGACCTCCCGGAGTAGGAAAAACTAGTATAGCAATGAGTATTGCTGAAGCTTTGAATTTAAAATGTGTAAAAATATCTGTAGGTGGAGTAAACGATGAAGCTGATATCGTTGGACATAGAAGAACTTATGTTGGAGCAGCTCCAGGAAAGATAATATCAAGTATTTCAAAAATTGGTGTTAATAACCCAGTTTTTATTATTGATGAAGTTGATAAAATGACAAAAGATATTAAAGGAGATCCTGCAAGTGCTTTACTTGAAGTTCTTGATAAAGGACAAAATAGTAAATTTGTTGATCATTTTATAGATGAAGAATTTGATTTATCAAAAGTAATGTTTATCCTAACAGCTAATTATATAGATAAAATACCAGAAGAATTAAAAGACAGAATGGAAATAATTGAAATATCTAGTTATACAGAATATGAAAAGATAAAAATTGCTGAAAATTATATAATACCTAAATTAGAAAAAGAATATAAAACAAATGATATAAAATTTGATAAAAAAACATTAGTTAATATTATAAGACTATATACTAAAGAAAGTGGAGTAAGAGAACTTACAAGAGTATTATCGAAAATATATCGAAAATATGTTTGTTTAAAATTAGAAGATAAAAGTATTATTAATCCTAATGGTGATTTAAAATATTATTTAGATATTCCAAAATATTCCATAAATAGTAATACATTAAATTCTAGAGGTATTATGACAGGGCTTGCTTATACACCATTTGGTGGAGAAATAGTTAAAGTTGAAACTTTAGCATATCCAGGAAAGCAAGATATTAAAATAACAGGTCAAGTTGGAGATATAATGGATGAATCTATAAATGTTTCTTTAGGTTATTTAAAAGGAAATTATAAAAACTTTAATTTAGATATAGATTTTTTAAATAATAATACTATGCATATCCATATTCCAAATAATGGTATAAAAAAAGATGGACCAAGTGCAGGAATAACAATAGTTACATCAATTTTATCTTATTTAAAAAACAAGGAAATATCTAATAAAATATCTATGTCAGGGGAAATAACTTTAACTGGTAAGATATTAAAAGTAGGTGGAATAAAAGAGAAAATAATAGCTGCTATTAACAATAATATAGAGTTAGTCTTTTTACCACTTGAAAATAAAGAAGAAGTATTAAATATATCATATATTTATAAAAATAAATTGAGAGTAGTGTTTGTTTCAAATTACTCAGAAATTTATAATATTTTGTTTACAAATAAATAAAAAAGTGTAAAAAAAAGTAACACCTCTTTAAAAGTAAGGGGTGTTTTTGTTATAATAACTAAGTAGAAAAAGTGGTGAAGTATGAAAAGAAGTGAAGTAGATAGAACTAAGCTTGCTCCAATGATGGCAAAGTATATGGAAATAAAAGATAATTATGATGATACTTTAATATTTTTTAGACTTGGAGACTTTTATGAAATGTTTTTTGAAGATGCAGAAATTGCTAGTCGAGAACTTAGTTTAACTTTAACAGGAAGAAATGCGGGACTTGAAGAAAGAGTTCCTATGTGTGGAGTTCCATATCACTCATATCAAGGATATGTTGCTAAACTAATTGATAAAGGTTATAAAGTTGCAATATGTGAACAATTAACTGATCCTAAAGAATCAAAAGGAATGGTTGAAAGAGATGTTGTTCAAGTTATAACAAAAGGAACAGTTTTAGATGATTTTACAGGTAGTCGTGATAATAATTATATAGCAAGTATACAAGAGTTTAAAGATGTCTTTGCTTTAACATTTGCAGATATTTCAACTGGAGAAATTAATACAATTTTACTTGATGATAAAGAAAGTATTTATCGTGAACTTATTAATCATAATATATCAGAGATAATTTCTGGAAGTAATGTTGATCGTGAATTGTTATATACTTTAAAAACAATTTATAATATTTTAGTAACTATAACTGATACTATAAATGAATATATAGAATATGAATATTTATATAAAGATATTAAAGATGAAAGATTAATTATTTCTATTAAACATTTATTAACATATGTAACAGAAACGAAAAAAAGTAAATTAAAATATTTAAAAAAAGTCTCTGAAACTAAAGAAAGTGATTATTTATTATTTGATTATCATACTAAAAAGAATTTAGAATTAACTGAAACTATTAGAGATAATACCAAAAATAATTCTTTATTATGGTTTTTAGATAAAACTAAAACAGCAATGGGAGGACGTTTATTAAAGCAAAATTTACTATCTCCATTTAAAAATATAAATATAATAGAAAGAAGATATAATTACATAGATTTATTACTTGAAAACTTTTTAGTTAAAGAAAAATTAAGTGGTTATTTAAATGATATATATGATTTAGAGAGATTAATTGGAAGAATTAGTTATGGTAATTTAAATGCTCGTGATATGATTCAACTTTTGAAATCATTAAGTATTTTACCTAGTATTAAAGAAGAATTAAAAAATATAAATTATGATAAGGAATTAAAAACATTAGATGATTTGGTAGAACTTTTAGATAAAAGTATTAATCCAGATGCACCTCTTAGTTTAAAAGAAGGTAATTTAATTAAAGACGGATATAATAAAGATTTGGATGAACTAAGAAGTATTAAAAATAATAGTAAAGATTTTATACTAAATCAGGAAGAAGAAGAAAGAAAAAGAACAGGCATTAAAAATTTAAAAATAGGTTATAACAAGGTATTTGGATATTATATAGAAGTATCTCGTGGAAGTGTTAAAGATATAAAATCAGAATTTGGTTATATTAGAAAACAAACGCTAACAACTGGAGAAAGATATATTACAAATACTTTAAAAGAAAAAGAACAAATAATACTTGGTGCTGAAGAAAAAATAATTAATTTAGAATATCAATTATTTAATGAAATAAGAGATAAAGTAATTGAAAAGATAGTTGATATTCAAGAAATAAGCGATATTTTAGGAGAACTTGATGTAATTATATCTTTTACTACTATTGCTGATAAATATAAATTAGTAAGACCAACATTTAATAATAATCATGAAATAAATATTATTGAAGGACGTCATCCTGTAGTTGAAATGGTTAATAAAGTTGATTATGTTCCTAATGATATTATAATGGATAAGAGTTGTGATTGTTTATTAATAACAGGGCCTAATATGGCAGGTAAATCTACTTATATGAGACAACTTGCTATAATTGTTATCATGGCTCAGATAGGAAGTTTTGTTCCATGTAAATCTTGTAATATACCACTTTTTGATAAAATATTTACAAGAATTGGAGCAAGTGATGATTTAGTAAGTGGAGAATCAACTTTTATGGTTGAAATGAAAGAAGCTAATTATGCTTTACAAAATGCAACTAAGGATAGTTTAATTTTATTTGATGAATTAGGAAGAGGAACAGCAACTTATGATGGAATGAGTCTTGCTTATGCAATACTAGAATATATTCATAATGAAATAAAATGTAAAACTTTATTTTCTACTCATTATCATGAATTAACCGATTTAACTAAAAATTTAAAAAGACTTCGTAATGTTCATGTTGAAGCTATAGAAGATGATGGAAATATAACTTTTTTACATAAAGTAGTAGAAGGTGCTGTATCAAAAAGTTATGGAATAAATGTTGCATCTCTTGCTCATTTACCTGAATCTGTAATAGAAAAAGCATCTAACATATTAACTAGTTATGAAATAAAAAATAATAAAAAAGAAATTCAAGTAGTTCAAACATCATTTAATTTTGAACAAACTGAAGATCCTATTATTACTAAATTAAAAGAATTAGATGTTTTAAATATTACCCCAATAGATGCATTAAACATATTATATGATATCAAAAAAGAAATGAAAAAATAAAGAAAATGTATAGTTTTCTTGAAAAAAATATTATTTTATGATATAGTCTTATACGAATGAAGGGATGATTATATGAAAATTGTATTATTAGTAATTTCCATTTTATTAATTATTATAGTATTACTACAAAGTGGTAAAGCAGAACCTGCTAGTCAAATTATCAGTGGTGGTAATATGGATTTATTTAACAAAAGAAAAGAAAGAGGAAGTGAATTAGTTATTAGTAGAATTACTTTAACTTTAGGACTTTTATTCTTTGTTATTAGTTTAGTGATGGAATTTATTTAAAAAACTATTTTTATAGTTTTTTTTCTTTATATTATATAGTATAATTATTTTAAAGAGGTGGAGTATGAAAAAAAGTAATATTATTTGGGGAATTATTTTTGTTTTGGTTGGTGTAGTTTTAATTCTAGATAGACTAGATATTTTTAAATTTGATATTTTCTTTAAAGGATGGTGGACTTTATTTATTATTATTCCTAGTTTGGTAGGATTATTAACAGATCGTGAAAAAACTGGTAATTTAATATTTTTAATTATAGGAGTTAGTTTACTTTTAGTAATGCAAGATGTTATAACTTTTGAAATATTATGGAAATTATTCTTTCCAATTATATTTGTTTTAATTGGTTTAAGTTTAATATTTAAAGATAGTATAAGCAGAAAAGTTCGTAAAGAAATAAAAAAAATAAATAAAAAAGATTTAAAGTTTAATGAATATAATGCTATATTCGCGGGAGAAGATCTTAATTTCAGTGGTAATACAGTTTCTAATATGGAATTATCTGCTATATTTGGAGGAATGAAAATAGATTTAAGAGAAGCTAAAATTCCTAATGAATTATTAATTGAAGCAACATCAGTATTTGGAGGAATAGATATATTTGTTCCAGATGATGTATGTGTTAAAACAACTGGTACTAATATCTTTGGAGGAACTACTAATAAAAAAGTTAATAATGATTCTAAAAAAACAATTTATATTGAATCACTTTGTTTATTTGGAGGAATTGATATCAAATGAATAATAAAGGAATAAAATATTTTGCTATAGGACTTGCTATCTTTTTAATATTATTAATAATAAGTGGATGTATATATGGTCTTTCTTATGTATATTCATTTGTAACTGATAAAGAAGAAATAGTTGAAGTTCAACCAACTAAATATATGGAAAATGAAATTAAATCATTAGATATCAATTTATCAGCAAGTAATTTAAAAATTACTAAAGGAGATAATAATACATTAGATACTAATAATAAATATGTTAATTTAGAAATAAAGGATGGAATCTTATATATTAAAGAAGAAAAACATCATTTTTATAAAAATAATAAATTTGAAGTTAATATAACATTAAAAGATACTATATATGATTATATTAAATTTGAAACAGGTGCTGGTAAATTTAATATAGATAGTTTAAAAACAAATAATTTAATATTTAATTTTGGAGTAGGATCGGGTGTAATTAATAATTTAGAAGTATATAATAATGCTAAAATAGAAAGTGGAGTAGGATCAGTTAAAATACTAAATGGAGAATTAAATAATTTAGATTTAAATACCGGAATTGGTAAATTTTTAATTAATTCTGATATTAAAGGAATATCTAAAATAGATGCTGGAATAGGAGATTTAACTCTTAACTTAAAACAATTAAAAGATAATTATAAGATAAGTCTTGATAAAGGAATAGGATCTATTTATATAGATGGCGAAAAAAATTCTTCTAAAAAAATAGGAGATGGATACAATACCTTAGATATAGATGGTGGAATAGGTAAAATATCTTTAAACTTTGATAATATTATAAAAAATAATGATGTTGTTATTTCTATATTAGAATATTTTAAAAATAGTAATAATGAATTAATTTTAGTTGGAAAATTAGAACAAGGTAAAATATTAAATGGAATGGATATAGAATTATATCAAAATGAAGAATTAATTAAGAAAACGATTTTAATTGATGAAACAAATAAATATTCTAATAAAACACTAGATAAAATAAAAAAAGGTGATAAAGTTTATATTAAAATTAATGATATAGAAGAAAATGTATTAAAAAATATAACAAAAATTAAATCAGTTGAAAAATAGAAGAAAATATTCTTCTATTTTTAGTTACGATATTTTAATAAATCTTTATTAATATTTAAAATGATTCCTACTATAAATAGATATGACAATAAACTAGATCCTCCATAACTAATAAAAGGAAGAGGAATACCAGTAATAGGTAATAATCCTATAGTCATTCCAATATTTTGTATTTGACCATAAAATAACATTATAAATATACCTATTAATATATATTTATTTTGTAAAGATATTTTTTTACTAGCCAGTCTTAAAATATTTAAGTCAAATATTAATAATAAAAATAATAAAATAATTGCTCCTAAAAAACCAAAATTAGATGTATAAGTTGTAAAAATAAAATCTGTTTGAGGTTCAGGAAAATAAACTGTATTTTTTAAATATCCAAATCCAAATAATCCAGAAGATCCAATAGCAATTAAACTATTTTCAAGTTGAAAACCACTATTATTTACCCAATTTAATATTCTATCTATTCGATAAAATATATCATATCCAACTATTTTAATAAATAAATCTTGTTGTATGAAATAAAAATATATAAAA
>CAMVLU010000061.1 GCA_947168405.1 uncultured Clostridia bacterium | reverse complement strand
TTGACGGATCTTTACTTCTCATAGATGATAATTTGGCAATTGACATAAAATATTCATCCCATGTTAAATAATTTTCTCTTTTTTTATTTAGATTCATATATTTCTCCCTCCAATTCTAAACCTTCTCTTTTCTTTATTATAACATTAATTATAGTATTACTTGGAATTATTTTATTTACTTTTACTTTTAAATAATTCTTTGTATGTCCATAAGAACAATCTTCTTTATTTGTTTCTATTAAAATATCTAATTTTTTACCAATAAAATTATCATAATATTCCATTTCTAAAATATTACTTAATTTAGATAGTTTATTAACTCTATCTTTTTTAATTTGTTCATTTATTTGATTATCCATATTTTCTGCAACTGTGTTATGTCTTACTGAAAATGGAAATACATGAATTTTTGAAAATTTCATTTTCTTAGCAAATTCCATTGTTTCATTAAATAATTTATCTGTTTCACCAGGGAATCCTACTATTATATCAGTTGTAATAGATATATCAGGTCTAATACTTCTAATTTTATTAATTTTATTTTCATAGTAATCTGTCAAGTATTTACGATTCATTAATTTTAATATAGTATCACTTCCAGATTGAAGTGGTATATGCATATGATCAACAATAACTTTATTATTTTTTAAAACATCTAAAAATTCATCAGTTAATTCTGTTATTTCAATAGAAGAAATCCTAAGTCTTTCAAGTCCATTTATTTTACATATTCTTTTTAATAAATCTGGAAATGTTGTTTCTATATCACTTCCATAGTGACCAGTATGAATTCCTGTTAAAACAACCTCTTTATAACCATTTTTAACTAATGTTTTAATCTCATCTATTGTTTTATTTGGATTCTTACTTCTTACTTTTCCTCTAGTATAAGGAATTATACAATATGAACAAAAGTTTTCACATCCATCTTCTATTTTAACATAAGCTCTCGTATGATTAAACATCCTTGTAATAAACATATCTTCAAAAGATTTATCAAAATCATTATATAATATTTTTTTATTATTTTTATTCTTGATATAATCTTCAACTAATTCTACTACTTTAGATTTATCTTTATTTCCAATTATAATATTAACTTTATCATTTTCATAATCTTTATGTGCTTCTATCATACATCCCATCACAACAATGATAGAATTAGGATTTTCTCTTGCAACTTTATTAATTACTTTACGACTTTTAGCATCACTAGTATTGGTAACACTACAAGTATTAATAATATATATATCAGCATCATCATCAACTATTTTATATCCTTTTTCTTGAAATTTAGATAATATATATTCTGATTCATAAGTATTCACTTTACATCCAAGTGTTATTGCTTTTACCTTCATTATTTACCTCTTTTTTATTAATTCATTTTTATGTTTATACTTTGTACAACATTTATCTCTCGAACATTTTAGATTTTGAAAAAATGTTACCATATCAAAATTTATACAATCAGCAATATCAGAAACAGAATATCCTTCATTTAATCGATATAAACCATTTTTAAGTATCATTTTATCTTTTAATTCTTTAAATTTTAACTCATCTTCTTCAAATACATTTCCATTTTTTTTGGAATATATTATAAAAATAGATACTATTTTCGTTGTTAATTGATCTCCAAATACATAATATGCACTTGCAACAATTTTATCATAAGTGTTCATATTACTCCTCCACACGTATATTATAAAATAAAAAGAAGAATCATTCAAGGTTCTTCTTCAATTCATTTAAAATATTTAAAAATTCATTAGTTTTTCTAATTTCTTTATCAAGTTTTTCTAAATTAGCTGTATTTTCTAATTGTATTTCATTAAGATTAGGATTTTCTACTCCTTCAATTGGAGATATACGAGGACTATTAGTAAAATCTTCTTTATTGTAGGCATCTTTTAGTGGAACTTTAGTCATTTCTTTTTCTACTAATGGTTCATTGTATTTCTTTAATAATTCATTTATAGAAATAAATTCATCACCTGAATCAGTTTGTACAATATTCATTTCTTTGGTTGTTTCTAATAATTCTTGGTAACTAATAATAGCACTTTCTTCTTCCATAGCTTCAAGTGAAGTGATAGTATCCTCTAAAGATTTCGGATTTTCCAGTTCTTCTTCTATTTTTTCAAGTTCTATCTTAGCTTGTTGTTCTTTACTAATTTCAACTTTAACTGGTTCGTCTTCAACATCAATTACTAAAGGAACTTCTTCAACTATTTCTATTTTTTCAGGAATATCTTTCTTTTTCTCAATTAAAACTGGTTCAACAAATTCTTCTTTTGGAGATTCATCAATTTTTAATATTAAGTTATTTTTAACAGAATCTTCTTCCTTATCAAATTCTTCAAATAATTCATTATCTTCTTTCTTTTTATCAAGTATTGTAATAATAGTTAAAATCATTACAATAAGTAATAATCCTCCAACTATACATCCAGCAATAATAATTTCTTTTGTAGTGAATAAACTAGTAATAAAATTCATAATATCACCTCTCATATTCATAGTTTATCATACTTAATGCACATAAACTTGCAGTTTCAGTCCTAAGTACTAAATTACCAAGAGTAACGCTTACAAAGCCATGGTTTATTAATTCCCCTTCTTCTTCTTTCGTAAATCCTCCTTCAGGACCTATTACTATAATCATCTTATCACACTTTTTATTATTTTGCAAAACATATTTTAAGCTAGTTGACACTTCGTTGACAGTACATAATATTTTTAAATCATAATTTAATTTTATAATATCTTTAATTTCCTTTATTTTCAATACTTCTGGAATAATATTTCTTTTTGATTGTTCACTTGCTTCTTTAACAATTTTTTGCCATCTAATTCTTTTTTTATCAAAATCTTTATTAGAATATTTAATAATACTATTTTTAACACTTAAAGGAATAAAACTATATGCTCCTAGTTCTGTACCTTTTTGAAGTATTAAATCCATTTTTTGTTCTTTAACTAAACTTTGACAAATTGTAACTTTTATACCTAATTCATTATATGAATTAATTTTTTCTTTAATACAAACAATAACTGGATCAAATTCTTTTATTTCACATATATATAAATCTTTATTATAAATAACTTCTATTAAATCATTTATTTGCATTCTCATGACAGTTTTAATATGATATGAATCATCATTACTTAATATGAATTGATTATCATTTATTGTATTACAAAAATATCTTTGCATATTTATACCTCAAATTAATACTATCAAAAAAAGAAAAGTATTTCAATATTTTAGAATTACTTTTCTAAGACTTTACACTTTTCTTTACATATATTATTTAATTTACAATTACGACAATTTGGTTTAATAGCTTTACAATGATATCTACCAAATAGTACCAATTGCTTATGTAATTTAATCCAATTTTCTTTAGGAAATAATTTCATTAACTTTTTTTCTATAATAACCGGATCTTTACTTTCAACTAAATTTAATCTATTAGAAACTCTTATAATATGTGTATCAACTGGAAATGATGGGATATTATATAGTTCTCCAAGTACTACATTTGCTGTTTTTCTACCTACTCCAGGTAGTTTTTCTAATTCTTCATGATTTTTGGGAACTATTCCCTTAAAATTATTAATTAAAGATTTTGAAATGTTAATAATATTTTCAGACTTCTTGTTATAATTACCAATAGGTTTTATTATACTTTTTATATCTTCTATATTTGCATTAGAAAGTTTTTCTAAACTATCATATTTTTTAAATAAAACACGATTAACTTTATTAACACCTTTATCAGTTGTTTGAGCCGACATCATTACAGCAATTAATAACTCATAATCTTTATTATATTCTAGTTCACATTTAGGATCTATAAACAATTCATCTAAGTAATTACTAATTTGTAATATATTCGTCTTCATCATCTAACCAATTCCAATCTTCAAGTTCTATTTCATCATTACTATTATCTTTTTCATTATACTTTATATCTGAAACTGTTTGATATCCTCGACTCTTCCAATCAAACAATATTTTATCAATATATTTTAAACTATATACTCCGTCTTTTAAAGCAATTTTTAAAGCTTCTTTTATTAAAGATTCATCTATTTGATTAGATATCCAACTTTCAATTGTTTTTATTTCTATTGAATTAAGAGGTCTTCCTAACTCATTTTCTATAAATTTTAATATATTTTTATCTTCTTTATCTTCTTGATTATCAATTAAGATTAAACTTAGTTTATCATAAAAAGGAGATAAATTTAATATTTCTTCTATAACATTATTACTAGATTTAAATACATCTAAAGTTAAAAAATCTTTATCAGTTAAAACTGATACATATCCCATTACTTCCATGATATCTATATTCAAATCATTTGCTATTTTTTCAGGATTAAAATCTATTTTATCTTGTTTATTATATAAATACATTAAAAAGACAAATTCATCCATTGTTAAATCTAATTTTTTTATTGCTTTTAAAATATATAAAGGAATAACAATGTTACCATCTTCTATAACTCTATTAAGTTTTGTCTTATTCATAATAACACCTACTTTGAGTTTACAACAATAGTATAAGTATAATCAATATCTTCTATATCTTTAGTTAAATAAACATATAATTTATAAGTATCAGTTTTCTTTTTTCCTATCTTTGTTTCATATAAAATATTATCTTTTAAATCTTTTAAATTGCCTTCTTTAATTTCTTTATCATTTAAATATAAAACATAATCAAGTGAATCTAAATTATCAGTATTTTTATTATCAATAGAAAGAGTATAATCAACTTTTTTTAAACTTTTATTTTCAACTAATATTTTATTAGGATATTCTTTAATAGCTTCCTCTTTAGTTAATTTATTTTTATTTTCTAAAGTAAATTCTTTAGTATCTTCAAATGTAACTTCTAACTCTGTATTTAAATATAAATTTTTATCTAAATACTGTGTTAAAAAGTAACTTGCTCCAACCGCAAATAAACAAAGTCCAATAAATCCTACTATTTTTCCAAATTTCTTCATATTACACCTCTTACTTCTTTCTTAATAAATATTCAAATATATGAAATCCAAGTCTTGTAGTATCATGTCTAAATACACCTTCATCACTTGTAATTAAATCATCCTCTATTATTTCAATATTATTTATATTTTCTTTATCTAATATAACTGGATCTTTTTGTTCTTCTGTTTCGTATTTTTTAACTAAAACTGGATCCATTTCTTCTTTATTAAATATTCCAACTTTTATTTTTTTACGACCTAAATAATCATTTATTAAATTAATATGATCACTTGCTTTAAAATCATCTGTTTCACCAGGTTGCGTAACTATATTACATATATACATAATATCAGCTTTAGAATTATCAATTGCATCAACTACTTCTTTACATATTAAATTAGGTAATATACTTGTATATATACTTCCCATGCTTAACACTATTAAATCAGCATGTTTAATTGCTTTTAAAGCATCAGGACTAACTTTAGGAACTTTTTTATAAAACACTCTTTTTATTTTTTTATTAGTTTCTGTTATATTATGTTCTCCCTCAACAATACTACCATCATCCATTTCACCCATTAAAGTAATACCAGTTTCTTCTGAAAAAGGAATAACATCACCTTTTAAATTTAATACTTTAGATAAACTTTTAATTCCTTTACTCATGTTACCATGAATATTAGAAGCAGCAGTTAATAATAAATTACCAACTGTATGACCATCCAAGTCACTTGTTGTATGAAATCGATAATTTAAAATATCATCAAAAGCTTCTTCTGTTTCTGATAAAGCAACAAGTACTCTTCTAATATCACCAACTGCTACTTGATTAAATTCTGTTCTAAGTCTTCCAGTAGATTTTCCATCATCACATACTGATACAATTGCTGATAAATTAACCGGAAATAGTTTTAATCCCTTAAGAAGAGTTGATAAACCAGTACCTCCTCCAAGAACTACTACTTTTTTATTCATATATTCACCTTCTAACATTATCATTAAATCCAATTTAAGTATACAACAATAATTATATTTTTTCTATAATTATTTTTTATTCTCTCTTATTTCTTTAATTTTAGAATCATTTAAATATTCTGAATAAGTCATTCGTCTGTCAATTATGGTTCCATCTTTAAATATCTCAATTATACGATTTGCAACTGTATCATTAAGTTCATAATCTAAACTGGTAAATAATATTTCTCCATTAAATTTACTCATACCATTATTTAATGAAGTAATACTTTCAAGATCTAAATGATTTGTAGGTTCATCAAATATTAAGAAATTAGGATTTTCTAACATCATTAAAGATAACATAACACGTGCTTTTTCTCCTCCTGATAGAACATTAACACTTTTTTTAACATCTTCTCCTGAAAATAACATTCTACCTAAAAATCCCCTTAAAACTTCTTCTTCATCAATTTTAACTTTATTAGATATCCATTCAATAATATTTTCTTTTCCTTTAAACATATCAGTATTATCACTTACAAAATAACTAGGACTTGCATTAACACAAAATTTAATAGATCCTTTATCATATTTTTTATGTTTCATTATAATATCAAATAATAATGTTTTTTGAATATTAGAACCAAGTATTAATATTTTATCTCCTTTAAAGACTGTAAATGATACTTTATTAAGTAATATATTATCATTTTCTTTATAAGTTAAATTATCAACAACTAATACTTCTCTTGCATTTTCTTTTAATACTTTAAAATCAACAAAGGGATATCTTCTTGAAGAAGGAATAATTTCATCAAGTTCAATTTTCTCTAAGATTTTTTTTCTAGACGTTGCTTGTTTACTTTTAGATGCATTAGCTTGAAATCTTGCAATAAAGTCTTTTAATTCTTTAATTTTTTCTTCTTTCTTTTTATTAGATTCTTTCATTTGTTTTTGTAATAATTCTGATGATGTTCTAAAAAAATCATAATTACCAGCATATAAAGTCATTTTCTTATAATCAATATCAACTATATGAGTACATACATTATTTAAAAAATGTCTATCATGACTAACAACTATTACACAACTAGGATAATTAATAATAAATTCAGATAGCCAGTTTATTGCATCTATATCTAAGTTATTTGTAGGTTCATCTAAAAGTAGAATATCTGGATTCATAAATAAACTTTTAGCAAGTAATACTTTAACTTTATCATTGTTTTCAAGTTCATTCATCTTTAAATAATTTTTACTATTATCAATACCTAAATTAGATAAAAGAATACTTGCTTCACTTTCAGCTTCCCATCCATTTAATTCTAAAAATTCTGCTTCAAGTTCTCCAAGTTTAATACCATCACTTTCCGTAAAATTTTCTTTTTGATATAATTCATCTTTTTCTTGTTTTATATCATATAATCTTTTATTACCCATGATTACTACATCTATTGCAGGATATTCATCATATTTATAATGATCTTGTTCAAGTGTTGAAATTCTTTCGTTTTTAGGTATTATTATTTCTCCATGAGTTGTTTCAAGTTCACCATTTAATAATTTTAAAAATGTTGATTTACCTGCCCCATTTGCACCTACTAATCCATAACAATTTCCGTCCATAAATTTTAAATTAACATTTTCAAATAAAGTGTCGTGTCCAAATCTTAAAGAAACATTACTAACTGTTATCATTTTATCAACTCCAAACTAATAAATAGTTTATCATAGTTATTATTAATTTAAAAGAAAAATTAGAAAATTTATTTCTAACATATTTTTTTTATTTTTTTCAATTTTATTCCATTACGAATTTTTGCCGCAAATGTCATAAATTTGTAATAAAAAAATAAAGTTATTATTTATTAGTAACTTTATTCAGAGTTTCATTTATTTTATTTTTATCTATATTATTAACTTGATACCATCCATATTTAATCATTTCTTGATAAGTATCTTTTTGATGATTTAAAGTTTCATTTAAACTTTCTTGAAGTAAACTTTTTACATCTAAATTAGAGCTTTCTAAAGTACCATGAACATATACTTCAACTGTACTTTTAAGTATTAATAAATAATTATCTAAAATTAACTGATCATCCATTTGCTTTCTCCTTTAATAAATTAATTAATAAATTACATCTTTCTTTATGAATAGATAATTCATTATTCATAAATGTAATTAATTCTTCATTAGATAAATTTTCCAAATTATTATTAATTATTTTAATAATATTTTGTTCATGTCCTATAGCATCTTCTAAATATAGTAATTCTTTTTCAGTCATATATTCTCCTTTCAATATTAATATAAACAATTATTACTTTTTTATTAATTTTTTATCTAATATTATTAATAACCATATATAATATAAAATATTAATTATAATACTATGA
>CAMVLU010000060.1 GCA_947168405.1 uncultured Clostridia bacterium | reverse complement strand
GCTTCTTTTACACTAGTTTTTTTTTAAGTGTCTCCTAAATGGGGTTCACTTCATTTTTCTAGTTTTTTTTATATTCATTAATCACTTATTTTAGCAGCAAGTTCTAATGCTAAAATAGCTACTTCTTTCTTTTTATCTAAATTAGTTTCTCCATATATACTTCTCTCATCCCATTCAACACTATCTAAATTATCTCCTGCATAATAGAAAGTAAAATAGTCTATTCCTAAATATTTACTTACAGCAGCAATAGTCGCTCCTTCCATTTCTACTGTTTTTACACCTAACTCTTGATATTTTTTTATTTTATTTATTGTTTCTCTATAAAATGCAGATGTTGTCCATGTAGGAGCTTCTATATAATCAAAATTATATTTATTAAGAATACTAATAAAATCATCTCTATACTTAGGATTCATTTCAATAGAATCAGAGTCTTCAACATAATGATAACTTGATCCTTCTTCACGATATGCAAGAGTTGGAATAATTATGGAACAATCTTCAATTGAAGAATCAAGTACGCCACAATTTCCAAATATTATGAATTTTTCAACTCCCTGTGCATGTAATTCTTCCATATCAGCACATAACCATGGTCCACTTACTCCTGCCATAAAAAATGTTATTAAGATACCATTATATTTAATAATATAAACATTTCTTTCTAAATTAGCACCTGATATATAGCCAACTTCTTTAGTACTAAATTTTTCAATTATATCTTTATATAAATGACTTGAAAATACACCTACAGCTACTTTTGGTAATCTAATATTTGAATCTTGACCTTCTCTAAATTTAATACCTTTCGGCTTAATAAATGGCTCACTATTATCAAATTTAATCATACAATCACTTCCTAAATTTATTATATCAAAAATTATATATTAAAAAAACCTAAGTTTATACTTAGGCTATTTTCTTTTATATCCGTATTCCTCAACAAATGAAGGCAATTCTTCTCCAAAATTAACATTTATATATTCAGTCATCATATTTGACAATACATTAAGTTTATCTCTAACAGCACATGCTCTTTCAACAGAAAGTCTACCTTTTTTAAGTAAATCCTCTATTTCACAACAAGAAAGATCAAACTGTGGAACCAAATATTTAGCATCATTTCTTTCATTTTGTTCTGTTTCACTTTTATATTTAGACTTATAATAATTTAATATTATAGACATTTTATATAATATTTCACCATATCCTGCCTCACCCAAACGAGTAATATTTCTAAGTTTGTTTGAATCAGAATATAACAATTCAATAAATTTATCCGGATTAAAATCTCTAGACCTACACAAGCAAGCTATTACTTGTCTTGAAAATCCAAATTGTTCATAAAAAGGAAGTCGTTCAGTTATTTTAAAATTAATTTTAGGATCTTCATTTAGATATTTACATTTTAATAGCATAAGAATATTTTTCATTTCTCTTCTTTTACTATCACCATTTGGAAGTTTTTTAGAAAATTCATCAAAATTTTTTGTTTGTTCAAGTAAATCACCAACAGTTGTAATTCCTAATTTTTCCAGTACCTTTAATATACTTTGACTCATTAATCCTTTTTCGGCATCTAATCTTAAACTCTTAAGATTTACATTATTAATATTATTTGTCATATATACCCCTCCATTTGTCGATATATTATATCATAAATAATCTACTTTATCTACAAAAAAGATAACCTATTAGAATTAATAATATTATATATTACTATTATATTTACTTAACTCATTAATATAATATGGTAATTTAACTTCAAAATCTAATCCATAAGCATTTTTATGATTATTATATGTTTCATTAATAATCTCCCATATAAAATCAATTGCTATTTTAATAGCATCTTTTAATTCAATATCATTACATAATGCTCCTAATAAAGAACTAGCAAAAATATCTCCACTACCATGATATTTAGAATCAATTTTAGTTCTAAAATAACTAAAAAATTCTACTCCATCATAACTCATAACTCCAATTTCATCACCAATTCTAATATCAGTAATTATAACCTTTTTAGATATTTTAGACAATTTAACTAACATATCTTTTATATCATCTATACCATAGTCTTTATATTCAATATCTAAAAGTAAACATGCTTCTGTTAAATTAGGAACAATTATATCTCCTAAATAACATAACTCTTTCATTTTTAATACAAAATCTTGATTAAAACAAGGATATAATACTCCATTATCAGCCATTGCTGGATCAATTAAAATTAAATTATTTTTAGTATTAAATTTATTAATAAAATCTATAACTAATTTTATTTGTTCTTCATTTCCTAAAAATCCAGTATAAATAGCATCAAATGAAATATTTTCTTTACTCCAATGATTACTTATCAAAGGAATATCACTAGATAAATCTCTAAAAGTATAATCTTTAAAACCCGTATGAGTAGATAAAATAGTTGTAGGTATTATTGAAGTCTCAACTCCAGCTGATGAAATTATTGGTAATGCTACAGTTAATGAACATTTACCTAAACATGATATATCTTGAATAGTAACAATCCTCTTCATTTATTCATCCCCCTAAATATTACTAAAATCATAACTTAAAATATTAATTAAAATGTTATAAACCTTTTCCCATGAACTAATATATGTAACTTCATCTACAGTATGAATATTTTTCATATTTGCCCCAATAGATATAATATCTAGTCCATCGATTCTTTTTTGAATTGAAGCTATTTCTAATCCACCTTGGGCGATAATTTCTATAGGATTATCATGGAATAAATTATTGTAGATTTCTTTATATTTATTAAACATATATGAATCTTTATTTAATTTCCATATTCTATCATCATATAATTTATTTATTCTAAAATTATATTTTTCATTATTAATATTATCATAAAAACTATTTAATTCTTCTTCATTTGTACTTCTATATAAATATGTTATAATAATTTTGTTATCTATTGTTTTAATCATTCCTAAATTACCAGATGCTGTTTTAGAAATAAAACCACTTTTTAATTCTAAGATTTGATTAATTATATTCTTTGTATCTTCTAGTGAGAAAGATTCATCATCATCTATCTTTTCTACTTTAATACTTGAATTGCTAAATTCACTAATTAAATCCAAATCAGATTGTAATACAATTTCACAGTTTGTAGCTATATCATTTTCAAATGTACCACCATTTATACTTTTAATATAAACATCTTTTTCTAACAAACTATTAATTAAGGTAATTATTGCATTATGTCCTGAAGCCTCAATGTTTTCACCAGAGTTTCCGCCACTTAAATCTTTAATAATAAGTTTGTAACTATCTAAATCTTTCTTACTTAACTTTCCTTCATAAATATATTCATCTACTTTATCACCTGCAGATGCGACTACTATTGCATTATCCATACAATAATCTAGATTTATCATTTTCTTACTAGATACTTTATCATATGGAAAGGTAATAGCACCATTAAAAGTAGTTTCTTCTTCAACTGTAAATAAAAACTCTAAATCAGGATGCTTAATACTATTATCTTCAATTAATGCTAACATTAAAGCAAGTCCTACTCCTTGATCAGCACCTAAAGATGTATCTTTTGCTTTAACTTCATCTCCATTAATAACTACATCAATACCATCAATATCAAAATTATGATTACTACCATCTCTTTTAACACATACCATATCCAAATGTGATTGAAAAGCAATAGACTCTCCTTCTATATTACCTTTTTTCTTTATTAAAACATTGTTATTTTCATCTTTAAAATAATATAAATTATTCTTTTTCGCAACACCAACAAAAAAATCAGCAATTTGTTTTTCATTACCAGACATTCTAGGAATACTAGATATTTTTAAAAAATTATTAATCAATTTATCTCTCATCAACATCACCATTCATATTTTTAAATTTATTCATAAAATCATAATATTTATTATTTAATAATTTAAATATTATTAATCCAAATAAAACACCTATAGTATTTAATATTAAATCATCTATATCTGTTCCCCTTGATAAAAAAAGTTGCATTATTTCAATAAATAAAGAAATACTAAATCCTATTATAATAACTTTCTTATTAGATATATTCCATAATAAAGGAATAATAAAACCAAAAGGAATAAACATTATTATATTACCTAAAAAATTAATTATAAAATATTAATATTATTATTTAAAAAGACTTCTTTATATGTATCAATTAATACTTTAAATGGTATTAAATTAGTTTCATGAACTCTATTACTAATAATTTTAAAACCACTAGCTCCAAATTCAAATTTAGGTATAATTGTTTGTGATACAAGTCCACCTATAAATACTATAAAAAAGAAAAGTACTATTTCATGATACCAATTTAAAAATATATTATTTTTTCTAATATAAAGAAATCTAAATAATAAATAAATTGGTATAGTAATTACCATATAAGGAATCATATTTATAATATAATTTATAATAACACTCATAAAATAATCTCCATCCACATTTTAATATATCTAATTATTTAAAATATTTTGTTCAATAAATTTAGCAACTCCATCTTCATCATTTGTATAATCAGTTATATATTTCGCAATTTTTAATATATCACTACAAGAATTTTTCATTGCTACTGTTTCATTGCATACTTTAAACATTGATACATCATTTATAGAATCACCAAAACAAATAACATCATTTATATTAATATTAAGATTATCTATTAATTTTAATATAGCCCTTCCTTTAGAATTACCTTTTCTATTAATATCACAAAAATAAAATATTTTATCTCTTCCATCATATAAATTAGTATTAGTTATTTCTAATTCATCAATTGATTCAATATATTTTTTAAATTTTAATAATGAATTAGAATCCTTACTACTAATAACTATTTGCGAAATACTTTCATTTAATTCACTTATACTATCAATATAAGATTTAGTTTTAATATATTCACTATTCTCAAATTTCTTATGTCTATATCTTGTACTATTAGAATTTAAAATACAATCAATATCATTTTCTAATGACTCTTTCCAAACTAAGTTTAAAACATCTTTAGGAATTTCATTTTTATATATTTCTTTATTATTTTCATAATCATAGATTAATGCCCCATTATCAGCAATTACAATTGGACTAGAATTACTATCTTTACTTTTTTTAATAGCAAAATTATTAGGTCTACCTGAACATAATATTACTAGTATACCTTTATCCCTTGCTTTTTTTAATATATCCCTTGTATAGTCAGATATACTACCATCATTTTTAGTTAAAGTATAATCTATATCTAACAAAATACACTTAATATTATCCATTAAAACCACCAAACTTATTATATAATAAAAAAACAAATTTCACTACATCAAAAGAATAAAGATACTAGAAATATCTAGTATCTTTATAACTTAACTACAAGTAGCACCTATAGACTTATAATTTTTTATAGCACCTTCTAAAGTATATTGTTTTTTATCATTACTTTCTATAATTTTATCTTCTTCTTTTTGTATAATATTATTTTCATCATTCCAATTAATAATTTTTATAATAGAAATTATAAAAATTATCAAAAAAACACCAAGAAAAATATTCTTACTATTCTATTTTTGTTCTTATCATCACCATGTAATAAAATTATATTATATAGTTATTATATTTTTAATAAAGACAAATAAAAATAATTGATAAAATGCTTAAAAAGTGATATAATATGCGAAAAAAAAAGGAGGATAATATGAATAGTATAGAAAATAAAATAAAACTAAATCCAATAGAAGCAACTGCCTTCTGGTGGGTAAAAATGATAAGAAATAAAGTAAGGGAAATAAATAGAAGAAGTAGAGATTTTGATGAATTAAGATTTGCAGATTTATTTGATGGTTATAAAGAAGAAGATTGGAGAAATTTATATTTAAGATTAGTAGATCTAATTGAAGAAGATATGAGAGAAAAACAAGGCAAATATTTTCAACAAGAAACGGCAATAAGAAGACATAATAATATCAATATTGATTTATCATGTGTTATTAAAGATATAGTACCAGATATTGATATTTCACCAAGATATAGTAAAAGTAATGTTATTTTTACAAGCGATAAATCAGTTTCAGTTGGAGAAAGAGGAAATGCAATAGCTCAAATACTAAACAGGGAAAATAATCCATGGTATACTCTAACTGGAGATGAAGATGATTTAAAATGTTATTATCTATTAGCAGCAACTCTAGCAGTTATTGATGCAAATAGCAAAAAGTATGAATCAAAACCTCTTAGGCCATTAAAAACAGGTATTGTAAATGGATATAAGAAATATATATTACCTGAATTTAAAATGGAAAAGTTAAGAGATTCAGCTGATTTAGCAATAGAATATGCTGAACAAAATGGAATTATACGTATAATAAATAGTGCAACTCCACCAATTTATGAAACAGACTTTACTAGAGAAGAATATAATGGACTTGAACCATATATGGATAAAGCCATGGAATTAGCAAGCGTAATATTAAATAAAGATCCAGAAGATGTAAAAAGTCCATATTCAATAAGACAATAATCTATTGTCTTTTTTTTATGATATTTAATACAAATAGAAATATTGCTATATGGATTTAATATTGCTATAATATAGAACTGGAAAAGGGAGGTTAATATATGAAAAAAATAAAACTAGAAGCATGCCAATCAACAGCATATTGGTGGATAGAAAAGATAAGAACAAAAATAAAAGAAATTAACAATAATCCATGTACTCCCGAAGAATTAGAGTTTGCTTCATTATTTGATAATTATACAGAAATAGATTGGAGAAATTTATATAAAGAATTATTAAAACTAATAAAAGGAGATATAGACAAAAGAGGAAATAAATTTTTAACTCAAGGAACAAGAAAAGGTCAACATAATCGAATTAATTGTGAATTAATGACTATTTTAGAAAAACTAATACCTGATATTAATATTACTACCAGTGGGTCTAAAGATAGCACAATATATACAAATAGTAAAATAACCGCCATTTCACAAACAAATGATAAAACAATTCAACTATTAAGAGAAACATATCCTTGGTTTATCATAACAGGAAATGATACAGATTTATTTTGCTATAACTTTTTAGCAGCAACTTTGGCACTTATCCATGAAGATTGTAATAGTAATAAAGACTTTAACAAGTTAAGACAAGGTATTATAAAAGGCTATAGAGATTACCTTTTATGCGATGAAGATATTGAAAGTATAACAGAGCGTACTGATTTAGCAATAGAATATGCAAAACATAATGGTATTATAGAAATACAAGATACAAGTCCTGAAACATATAAAACTAAATTTACTGATTCTGATTATTGTGATCTTGACTTATATATGGAATTCGCAACAGAAATAGCAAGAGATATATTAGCTCAAGATATAAAAGAATTAGAAAAAAAATGTATGACAAAAATGAGAAAAAAATAAAAAGGCAATAGCCTTTTATTTTTTATTCATTAATTCATTTTTATAAATATGATTTTGCCATTCGTTAATCATCTTAGACATTTCCGGTAAATCACTAGAAGTAAAACGCTTTATAACCTGTATATTATTTCTATATATATCATCAGAAACATCATACAGTTTATATTGCCTTAGAAAATCATAAATTTCAGAAAGTATAATATTTAAATCAATCTCTTTAGAATTTAATAAATATACTAGCCTAAACATTCTAATCTTATCAATTACACCACCTTTAGAATCAACAATACGTTTAATCTTAGAAACTAATTCTATGCAATCCTTTACAATATCTTCTTTTGTTCTATTATTATGTCTTAAATTCTCAAATTCAACTAATTCGTGCCAAATAGTATCTAAATCCGCTTTAAATTCATCAACACCATAATTGGAAATATCAAGTCTAACATTAAATCTTCTATTATAGAATTTTCTTAATTCTATTATTAAAGAATTCATAAAAGATTTTAAATTCCTAGATTCTATTTCTAAATTATATTTATCTGGAAATTTAAATTTAATAAGACAATCAATTAAATATTCATCATCTGGAAAATCAAAATTAATATATCTTTTATAAATATATCCTTTTAAAATAAAAATAGAACTTAATATACTACTAATCTTCTTAGATAAATTATCAGGAACTTCATAAGTAGAAGTATTAAAACCTCTAGGGACATCATTAGAATTATTTTTTTGAGCATAAATTGGCCCAACATTACCTCTATAAGAATTCCATAATTTTTCATAATTATCATCAAATATACTAATATTTTCCTTAATTATAGTATATGCTTCAGCTATTTCTTTAAACATTTTTCCATTATCAGAATTTGAAATCATATCTGGATGATACTTTTTTGCTAAAAATCTATATTTACTTTTTAAAGACGAACTATCAAAAACAAAAGACTCATCTTCATCTTTAAAAAATATATCCATAGCTTCATTAAAAGTCATAAAATCACGTATAATCTAATTATGTGATTTTTTCACATATATTAGATACTCCTTTCT
>CAMVLU010000059.1 GCA_947168405.1 uncultured Clostridia bacterium | reverse complement strand
ATATAAATTAAGATATAATAAAAGAAAAGAATTAATAATAAAACATAAAGAATATTTAAAAAGTATTTTATATTATTTAAAATTTATAAATAATAATGAAATTATAATAGATAATGATTTATTATTAAAAAAATAGTAAAAACACTTGCATTATTTACAAATTAAGTGTATATTATATACAGTTACTGATTCAAAGTAATGGATTCCTCAAACCTTTACCTTGTTTCAGCGAATATTAGAAGAAGGAGGAAAATATGGCTTTAACAAAAGAAAAGAAAACTAGTATTGTTGAAAAATTTAGAAGAGATGAACACGATACTGGATCTGTTGAAGTTCAAGTTGCTATTTTAACAAATGAAATTAATGCTTTAACAGAACATTTAAAAGTTCATATTCACGATCATCATTCAAGACGTGGTTTACTTAAAAAAGTAGGTCAAAGAAAAAGTTTACTAAATTATTTAGCAAAAAAAGATGTTACTAGATATCGTGAATTGATTAAAAAATTAGGATTAAGAAAATAATAAGAACAAGACACTCTTTTTTGTAGTGTCTTTCTTTTTGGAAAGGGAAGTATATGAAAAAAGTATTTGAAAAAGATTTTTATGGAAAAAAGATTATTGTTGAACATGGAGAATTAGCTAAACAAGCAAATGGAGCTGTCTTAGTTCGTTTCAATGATACAGTTGTTTTATCAACAGTTTGTTATTCAACGGAAGCTAATTTATTAAGTGACTTTTTTCCACTTATGGTAGTATATCAAGAAAAATTATACTCTGTAGGAAAGATTCCAGGGGGATTTATTAAAAGAGAAGGAAGACCAACAGAAGCTGCAACACTTGCTGCACGTGTTGTTGATAGAACAATGAGACCTTTATTTCCAGAGGATTTTCGAAATGAAGTTCAAGTTGTTGATACAGTAATGTCAGTTGATCCAAACTCACCACCTGAAATGCCAGCTATGTTTGCATCAAGTCTTGCAACATGTATATCAGAAGTTCCGTTTGATGGACCAATTGCTGGTGTTAAAGTAGGACGTGTTAATGGAGAATTTATTATTAATCCAACTGTTGAAGAAGCTGAACAAAGCGATTTAGACTTAACAGTTGCTGGAACTAAAGACGCAATTAACATGGTTGAAGCCGGAAGTAAAGAAGTATCTGAGGCAGATATGTTAGATGCTTTAATGTTTGGTCATCGTGCTATTCAAGAATTATGTGAATTTGAAGAAGAAATAATCAAAGAAATTGGTAAAGAAAAAATAGATTATCCAAAATTAGAAATATCTGAAGAACTTCGAAATGAAGTAGATAGTCTTATAAGAAATGATTTAGATAAAGCACTTCGTATTATGGATAAGTTAGAAAAATATGCAGCAATTGATAAGGTAAAAGAAGATTTAGTTGAAAAATATAAAAATGAGAATACTGAATTACCTGAAGATGAATTAAAAGAATTACTTGTTAAGGTTCAAAGAATATTTGCTGATATTGAATATGAAATATTCCGAAATATTACCGTTTTAGAACATACAAGAAGTGATGGACGTAGAATGGATGAAATTAGACCATTATCAACAGATATAGATTTACTTCCAAGAACACATGGAAGCGCCTTATTTACAAGAGGACAAACTCAAAGTTTATCTGTTACAACTTTAGGAGCACTTGGAGAACATCAAATATTAGATGGTTTAGATATTGAAACTGAAAAAAGATTTATGTTACATTACAATTTCCCAGCATTTTCAGTAGGTGAAACAGGAAGATATGGAAGTCCTGGAAGACGTGAAATAGGACATGGAGCATTAGGAGAAAGAGCTCTTGCTCAAGTTATTCCATCAGAAGATGAATTTCCATATACTATTCGTGTAGTATCAGAAATCTTAGAAAGTAATGGATCATCTAGTCAAGCATCAATATGTGCTGGATGTATGAGTTTAATGGCTGCTGGAGTTCCTATTAAAGCACCAGTTGCTGGAATTGCAATGGGATTAATTACAGCAGGAGATGATTATACAATTTTAACTGATATTCAAGGAATGGAAGATCATTTAGGAGATATGGACTTTAAAGTTGCTGGTACAAGAGATGGAATTGTAGCACTTCAAATGGATATTAAAATAAAAGGAGTTACAAAAGAAATACTTGAAAAAGCACTTGCTCAAGCAAAAAAAGCCCGTATGGAAATATTAGATAAGATTGAAGAAACTATTGCTGAACCAAGAAAAGAAGTATCTCAATATGCACCTAAAACAGTTAGCTTTATGATTGATCCTAATAAGATTAAAGATGTAATTGGAAAAGGTGGAGAAATGATTACGAAAATCATTCTTGAAGCTAGTAATGTTACAGCTGTAAATGATATCAATGCTGTTAAAGTTGATTTAGAAGATGATGGAAGAGTAATTATTTATCATACAGATAAAGAAATAATTGAAAAAACCAAGAAAATGATTGAAGAAGTTATTCGTGAAGCAGAGGTTGGTAAAATTTACAATGCCAAAGTTGTTAAAATAGAAGAATTTGGATGTTTTGTTCAAATTTGGCCTGGATGTGAAGGACTTGTTCATATATCAGCCCTTGCCAAAGAACATGTTAAAAAGGTTGAAGATGTTGTTAGTCTTGGAGATGAAATTCTTGTTAAATGTTTAGGATATGATAAAAAAGGTAGACTTAATTTTTCTAGACGTGATGCCTTAGAACCAGTTAAGGAAACTAAAAAAGAAGAAGAATAATTCTTCTTTTCTGCTGAAATAGCTCAGTTGGTAGAGCAATCCTCTCGTAAGGGATAGGTCGAGGGTTCGAGTCCCCCTTTCAGCACCATAAGTTGATTATTCGAACTTTGTTCGATTTATATAAAATGCACAATAAAAGTGAAAAATATGTCAAAAAAAGACAAAAATGCACAATATTTTCAGATTATTGTGCGTTTTTGTCTTTTTTTGATATACTATCAATCCTCCTTTCACAGAAAAGAGGCAATCACCCAACTAATTAAGTGTTCATGTATATAGTATCATGAATGATGAATCTAATTAATATAATTTGTGATATTTTTGTATTTTCTATTAATTATAAAAAAATAAATAATCACTTTTAGTAAATTTATTATATAATAGTTTTATATTATATAAAAAGGAGTTCATCTATGACAAAAAATAAAATAAATATAATAGATATAAAAAATCCAAAATTCTTAAAGAAAATGTCTATTAAAGAATTAGAAGAGTTATCTAATGATATTAGAAAATTCATTATAAATAAAGTATCTGTAACAGGTGGACATTTATCTTCTAATTTAGGAGTAGTTGATTTAACAATTGCACTTCATAAAGTATTTGATAGTCCTAAAGATAAATTTATCTTTGATGTATCTCATCAATGTTATACTCATAAGATTTTAACAGGCAGGGCAAATAAATTTGATAGTTTAAGAAAAACAAATGGTTTATCAGGATTTCAAAAAAGAGGAGAAAGTGAATATGATTCTTATGAAGCAGGTCATTCATCAACTAGTTTATCAGCTGCTTTAGGAATGGCTCTTGCAAGAGATAAAAATAAAGAAGATTATAATGTTATAGCAATTATTGGTGATGGTTCAATGGGAAATGGACTTTCCTATGAAGCAATTAATCATATAGGATCAATTGACACTAAATTAATAATAATTTTAAATGACAATGAAATGAGTATATCAAAAAATGTTGGAGCATTTCATAATCATTTAGATAAAATAAGAGCATCTTATAAATATAATAATTCAAAAAGTAATACTAAAAAAATATTAAATAAAATACCTCTTGTTGGTAAAAAAATAGAACAAGGTATTAGTAATTTTAAATCATCTATTAAAAAATTATATTTAAAAGAAGGATTTTTATTTGAAGAATTAGGACTTAAATATTTTGGACCTATAAATGGACATGATTATAATGAATTATTAATGTATTTAGAGATGGCTAAAAAAGAAACTAAACCCGTTATTATTCACGTAATAACTCAAAAAGGAAAAGGTTATGAATATGCGGAAAATGATATCATTGGTTCTTGGCATGGAACTGGTCCATTTGAAATAGAATCTGGGATTAGAATTAATAAAAATGATAATTTAGTTACTTGGAGTGAAGTTATATCTAATCATTTAATAGAACTTACAAAGAAAAATAAAAAAATAAATGTTATAACACCAGCTATGGCAGGAGGAAGTAAACTTCTTAAATATAAAGAATTATATCCTAATAATTTTATAGATGCTGGAATCGCTGAAGAACACGCTTTGGTTTTAGCAAATGGCATGAGTATTGAAGGATTAATTCCTTTTGTTTCAATTTATTCAACTTTTTTACAAAGAGGGTATGATGAGGTAATTCATGATATATGTCGAATGAATACACATGTAGTTCTTGGAATAGATCGATGTGGAATAGTTGGAGAAGATGGAGAAACTCATCAAGGAATATATGATTTAACTTTCTTACTTCCAATTCCTAATATAGTTATTTCAACACCAAAAGATAGTATAGAAGCAGGTAATTTACTTTATACAGCTATTAATAATAATAAACCTTTTTGTATTAGATATTCTAAAGATAAATTAAAATATGAAAAAAAAGATTATAAAATGATTAAAATAGGTTCTTGGGAAAAAGTAACTGATGGTAAAGATGCTGTTATCATTTCTTATGGATATTTATTAAATAAGGCATTGATTGTTAAAGAATTATTAAAAGATAAAATAGATTTATCAATAATAAATGCTAGATTTCAAAAACCAATTGATGAAGATATGTTTAAAGATATATTAACTAGTTATAAAAATATTTATATATATGAAGAACAAACAATTATTAATTCCTTAGGATCATATTTAGTTAACTATGCTAATATGAATAATTATAAAGGAAATATTAAAATATTTGGAATTAAAGATAAGTTTGTTTTACAAGGTTCTAAAGAAGAAATATTAAAAGAGTTAGAATTAGATGAAGAGTCTATAAGTAATAAAATATTAGAAAATTATGATAAATAATCAAAAATGTTTGCATTTTAAGACATTTTATGTTATTATCATAAATGTAATTCGCTGCTAGTATTAGTATAATTACAGTAGAAAGGAAAGATATTATGAACGTAATTGACAAAATTACTGCGTCACAGTTAAATCCAAACGTACCTGAATTTCGTGTTGGTGATACTGTTAGAGTTGATGTTAAGATCATCGAAGGTAAAAGAGAAAGAATTCAAGCATTTGAAGGAACAGTTATTAAAAGACATGGAAGTGGTGTAAGTGAAACTTTTACAGTTAGAAAAGTTTCTTATGGAGTTGGAGTTGAAAGAACATTCCCAATTCATTCACCAAAAATTGCTAACTTAGTAGTAATTAAAAAAGGTAAGGTAAGACGTGCTAAATTAAATTTCTTAAGAGATTTAAAAGGTCAATACAAAATTAAGGAAAGGGGTTAGGATTAGAATACTAGTCCTTTTTCTATATATGAATGATAAAGTAAAAGAAATCCTTGGATATGTTATAGTAATTATAATTGTTTTATTGGTAAAGCAATTTATTATAACACCTATAAGAGTTAATCAAAGTAGTATGAATAATACTTTATATGATAAAGATATTATGATTCTTGATAAAATAAGTTATCGTTTTTCAGATATTAAAAGATTTGAAATCGTAGTTATAAAAAAAGATAAAGAATATTTAATTAAAAGAGTGATTGGTCTTCCAGGAGAAACTGTTGAATATAAAGATAATAAATTATATATAAATGATAAAGTAGTAGAAGAAAACTTTAATCATAAAGATACAAATGATTTTAAATTAGAAGGTGTTATTCCTGATAATTATTATTTTGTAGTTGGAGATAATCGAACTAATTCATTAGATTCAAGAATAATAGGTTTAATTGATAAAAATGATATATTAGGAAAAACTAATTTAGTTTTATATCCTTTTAATCATTTTGGTATAAAAAAATAGGAGTATATATGGAAAATAAGAAAATTTTAACTAAGAAAGATTTAGTAAAGAAATTATTAAAACAAGAAATTAATATAGAAGATGAAGATGATTTAATAGAAATGTTAATTAATAAACCAATTACAGTTGATGTTGATAAACAAGAAGATAAATCATTAACAACTGGTGAAAGACTTGCAGATAAATTATCAGAATTTGCTGGTTCATGGAGTTTTATAATAGGATTTTCTATATTTATTATTATATGGATTATTATAAATGGTATGTTGATGAAAAAAGCAAGTGATCCATATCCATTTGTTTTATTAAATTTAGTATTATCTTGTCTTGCATCTTTACAAGCTCCAATTATTATGATGAGTCAAAATAGACAAGCTAAAAAAGATAGTATTAGAAATCAAAATGATTATCAAGTAGATTTAAAAAGTGAACTTATTTTAGAACATTTACATGAAGAGATAAGAGAAAGTATTAAATATCAAAAACAAATTATTAAAATGTTAGAAGAAAACAATAATAAAAAATAAAAAAATATTTTTTTATTATTGTTTTTTTGATAAAATAATATTAGGTGATGTATAAATGAAAAAAGTATTATTAATATCTATAATAATTATAATTATTATAATAATTTTATTGGTTATTTTAAAACCATTTAAAAAGAAAAAAGTTATATCTGATTTATCAAGTTTTCATTTTTTTTATTCAACAGGAACGATGATTAATTCACAAGTATATTACGATATAGAATTTAGTAATAATAAATATATTTTAAAAATAAAACCTAATAATGTTCCAGAAGAAGAAACAAAAGAATTTGAACTTAATGAAAATCAAATATTAGAAGTAATAAATATTTTAAATAAATATGAAGTTTTTAATTGGGATGGTTTTCATAAAAATAATAAAAATGTTTTAGATGGTGATTCATTTAATTTAAATTTATATACTAAAAATAAAGACAATATAAGTGCAAGTGGTTATATGATGTGGCCTAAGAATTATTTAAATGTTAAAAATGAATTAGATAATTATTTTATGAATATTTATAAAGGAGGAGAATATGGTAATTAAATTTGATAAATTAATAAATAATAAAGAAGAATTAAAGAAATTTGATAGAACTAATCCTTATATGGTAACGGCTTTATTAGTTCATACTTTTACAAATTATAAATTAGATAATAATAATAATTTTTATGAAATGTTACAATTTTTATTAGGAGAATATCAACCTTTATCAGAAATGACTAAACAAAATATAAGAGATAGAATGTTACAAAATAATAAATATTTATTTATAGGTAAATCTTATTTTAAAGGAGCAACTAATTTAAATAATTATAAACCTAATATTCCATATGAAATAGAAGTATTTGATGATGAATATTCATTAGATGCAGATGGATATAAAAGATTATTTTTACAAAGTGGGGGAGCAGATAGTAAAAGACCTATTATGTTAAGACTTAGTAAAGATGGTAATTATTATATTTGGAGTGATTCTTTTATAGGATTAATTGCAGATATTAAAGAAAAAGAATCAGAAAATCCATGGCAATAATTTGTTGAAAAAAGAGGTGAAATAATGAAACCATTAATAGGAATAGTAAGTAAACCAAATATTTTTTGTGATCAAGAATTATTTACCCAGCAAATTATATATGATGGAGTTAGAAATGCATAGGATTTAATAATATTATTAGAGCAATGGGTGGAAAAGTATTTTGTATAAATAATACAATTCATAATACTGAAGATGGTTCAATCGTTCATAAAAATACAATTAAAGAAAATACACTGTTATATAATATATTAAAAATCAAAGAGATTTCTGTAAATAGTATTCATACAATGTTTGCCAATAAAGATGATATAAAGAATTTAGAAATATCTGCATATTCAGAAGATGGATATGTTGAAGCTGTAGAATTAAAAAATAAAAAATTTTGTTTAGGTGTTAAATGGCATCATGAACTAATGATAAATGATGATAATATGAATAATATATTTAAATATTATATAGATACATGTAAAAGGAGATGACTCTCATGAATGAAAATAAAATGAGTATTAACTGGTTGAGCATGATTTATCTAACCCCTTTAACAAATCCTTATAAAATAGGGGAAAATTAAAAACTAGATCTTACATCTTTTATATAAAAAGTAAGTAAAAATGTACAAAACACCAAAAAACACTAAAAATGGTGCTTTTTTATATATTTTTGATAAGGTGATGTTTCCAGCTAACCCCACCATAAAATAAGGAATTTATAAAATCATAGGTAAATCGCAAAATAGTAATATTGCAATTGTTTAAAAAATTACAACTTAGGGAAAAATCAGTAAATTATATGATATAATATTTATAGATAATTAAATTAAGGAGTGATAGTTTGTGCGAAAGAAAATTTTATTAGGAATATTGGTATTTGTAGCATTATTTACTATAACAGGATGTGGTAAATCAAATGATAATGAGAATAATTCAGCAAATAGTATTGAAAAAAATGATGTTGCTTATGTAGAAATAGGGAA
>CAMVLU010000058.1 GCA_947168405.1 uncultured Clostridia bacterium | reverse complement strand
ATATTCTTTTGATCTTTTATTTATATTTTTATGATAAATAGTTAATTCACCTTTAGGTTTTTTTATAGTATTAAAATTTAAATATTTTTTTACTAATGAAATCATTTCTTTTTCATTAAAGTCACCTATTACATAAATATCAACATCATTTTTAGAAATAAATTCTTTATAATATTCATATAAATTTTTGTCATCTATTTTATTTAAATCTTCTAAATAACCATATCCTTTTAAAGAATAATTATCATTACCTAAGTGTTCTAACATTTTACCATTTGCATATAATCTTGAATCTTCAACAGATGTAATTATTTCTTTTTCCAAATCATTTTTTATAGTATTAAAGATATCTTTATTAAATTTATTATTAGTTATATTTGGATCAAACAAAACATCATGAAATAAAGATAAACTACTATCTAACATAGATTCTTCTGTATATTTAGGATTTAGAATTGACAAATTAAATCTTGTTACTAAAAAATTACCAATTCTAACATTATAACTAGATAAAAACAAAGAATATAAATCTTGAATTTTTAAAGCTAACTTCTTTCTTGTTTTATATTTTTTTGTAGATGAAACTAAATAGTCAGTTAAAAAATTTCTTTTGGTAATATCTTCTTTTTTTATTTCATCTTTTAATATCACTTTAAAATTTATTGATCTAAATTTTTTTGTTTTAATTAAATGTAGTTTACCATATTTTAAGTCTATTACTTTTTCTTTCATTTACATCACCCATAATAATTAGTATACATAATTTTTGAAATTCTATTAATGGAGAGAAAAAGTAATTGAATAATCAATTACTTTTACTTTTACAAGTACCTTCTCCAGGTTTTGAACCTTCTACATATTCTTGTCCAACCATACCACATGATGACTTGGTCATAGCATCTTTTAAATATCCTCCAAAGATATTTACTAAGCCAATTATTACAACGGATATAAGTGCTATAATCAAAACATATTCGACAAGAGCTTGTCCCTTTTTGTTCATATTATCACCATTCCTAACCAACTAATCTACCTTAATTTTACAAAATAATACAAAATTAGTCAAGTTGTTTATGAACTTTAATTAGACCTTCTGCAACTTCTTCTAAACATTTGCCAATATTTTTCTCACTTTTATATTTCTTAGCAGGCATTTGTAAAACACCAGTTTCTGAAATTTGTCTGCTTCTTTTAGCAGCTATATGAACAAGTTCATATTTAGATGACACAACATTTAAAAGTTTGTCTATAGATGGATATATCACACATCTCACTCTCCCTCTATTATTAGAATAATAAAGATAGAAAAAATTTGCAATACTATTTCCAAAATTTTACATTAATTTGACACATTTATTTTTTATTTGCTTTTTTATTAATAATTTAATATAATATTGATGGAGGATTTATGAAAGTAAAAGTTAATGAAGAAAATTGTATTGCATGTGGATATTGTGTTGGAGTATGTGACAAAGTATTTGAATTTATTGATTCGGAAAATGGAACAGTAAGTCATGTTAAAGTAGATACAGTAGATGACGCTGATAAAGAAGCAGTGGTTGAAGCTATTGAAAGTTGTCCAACAAGTGCAATCGAAGAAGTTGAAGAATAAAAAAATTGGTTAACTACCAATTTTTTTCTTTTCTCTTTTTAAAGATTTTATAAATAATTTTTCTTCTTTAGATATTCTTTTAGAATCTATTATTTTTGATAAGGCTTTATTATATATAAAGTCATCTTTGATGTTTACTAAATATAATAAAGTTTTTTCTTTATATTTAATATAAGCTATAGACATTAACCAAGAAACGCCCATTTTAACATAATAATCATTAGTATTAATTTTAGAAACTATATCTAATACTTTATCTATATATTTATCATTTAAATAATAATCAAGTAATATTATAATACCACATCTTTTATAAAAGGTATTTTTATTATGTATTAACTTTTTGGCATAAGAAAATCCAACTTTCTCATATTTTTTAATTATTTTTAAATTAGATACTAATAAATCAATATGAGCCCAGTTATTTACTTTAGATAAGTAATTATTTATATATATAATTATATCATCAAAATCACACTTTAAATAACCAATAACTAATCCTTCTATCATAATAGGTTCATAGTAATCAGAATTATTATATTTAAAATAAGATTCATAATCACCTTTACTTATTTCTTTTGCAATTTTCTTTAATATATCAGTTTTAATTCCTATAACATTATCATTTAATATTATTTTTTTATGAAAATCTCGATATTTAATATCTTGTAAAGTCTTTAAATAATCTATAAATTCTAAATAATTATTTTTATTCCATTCAATATTTAAATTCATATAACATCCTTCTTTATATTTAAAATATAAAAAGGTATAGATATATTATGGAAGAAAAAATTCTTAAAAAGTAGAAGAGCCATAATTTTATATCCAATACCTTCTTATAAAAATATTATAACACTACTCATTTAACATTTCAAATATTTCTTTTTCATTTAATATTTTAATACCAAGTTTTATAGCTTTATCATATTTACTACCAGGATTTTCTCCTAGGATAACATAATCAGTTTTTTTACTAACCGAATCTATTACTTTACCTCCATTTGTAATAATTTTATCTTTTAAATCATCTCTTTTTATATTTAATGTTCCAGTTATAACAAAACTTTTATCTTTTATGTTAGGATTATCAATACTTTTTCCTAAATATTTTGTATTAACACCTAATTCTTTTAATTTATTAATTATTTCTAAATTATGATCATCTTGAAAGTAATTATAAACGCTTTTAGATATTTCTTCTCCTATATCTGGAATATCTGATAGTTCTTCTTCTGATGAATTAATTAAATTATCTAAATCTAAATATTTTCTTGCTAAAATAGTTGCAGTTTTTGCTCCAACATGTCTAATGCCTAAAGCAAATATTAATTTTTCTAAAGAATTTTGTTTACTTTTTTCTATCTCATCAAGTAAATTTTGAATACTCTTTTCTCCATATCCTTCAAGTAACATTAAATCATTTTTATATTTATCTAAATGATAAAAATCAACTATTGTTTTAACATAACCTAAATTATATAAATCTTCTACAATTCTCTCTCCTAATCCTGTTATATTCATTGCTTCACGAGATGAAAAATGAATTAATCCTTCAATATGTCTTGCATCACATTTTAAATTAGGACAATAATAGTTACTATCTTTCTTTATTAAAGGAGTATTACAAATTGGGCAATTAGAACACATTTTAAATTCTGGTAAGTCTTCTATTCTTCTTTCTTTTTTAACGGATTCTACTCTTGGTATTACGTCCCCTGCTTTAATAATAACAACATAGTCTCCTACTCTAATATCTTTTTCTTTACAATAATCTTCATTATGAAGAGTTGTTTTTGAGATAGTTGATCCCATAACATTTACAGGTTCAAGTATTGCATTAGGAGTAACTTGACCAGTTCTTCCTACTGTAAAAATAATATATTTTAATTTAGTAATTACTTCTTCAGGAGGAAATTTATAAGCAGTTGCCCATTTAGGATATTTAACCGTACTACCTAATTTCATTTGATCTAAAATATTATTTAATTTAATAACTACTCCATCTATATCATAAGGAAGTGTTTCTCTTAATTTCGTTTTTTCATCAATATAAGAAAGTATTCCATCTATTCCATCTACTAATCGATTATTTGGATTAGTTACAAAACCAAGTTCTTTCATAAAGTTTAAGGCTTCAAAATGAGTATTTATTCCGTAGTCCATTGGATTTGGTAAATGGTAAATAAATGCATCAAGATGTCTTTCAGCAGCTATTTTAGAATCCAATTGTCTAATTGATCCAGCTGCTAAATTTCTAGCATTTTTAAATGGTTCTAAGTTATCTTTTCTTCTTTGTTCATTTATTTCAAGTAATGTTTTTTTAGATATATATATTTCTCCTCTAACTTCTATATCAATAGGTTTTGTTAATGTTAAAGGAATTGTTTTTATTGTTTTAACATTATCGGTTATATCTTCTCCTATTATTCCATTACCACGAGTAGCTGCATATAAAAGTTTTCCATCTTTATATCTTAAAGAAACACTTAAACCATCTATTTTTAATTCACATACATATTTAGGTATAATATTTTCTTTTCTAATACGATTATCAAATGTTATAATATCACTTTCTGTAAAGACATTAGAAAGTGATAAAAGTGGTATTTCATGAGTTATTTTTTTAAAACTATCGTTTACTTTACCACCTACTCTAGATGTTGGAGAATTAGATAATATAAGTTCAGGATACATACTTTCTAATTTCATTAATTCTTGCATTAATCTATCATATTCTTGATCTGATACAGATGGTTTATCCAAAGTATAATATTCATAATTATATTTATTTAATAAATCAACAAGTTCTTGTATTCTGTCTTTTGGATTATTCATAAACTAATCCATCCATTTCTAATATTTTTTGAAAATTATTATCAAATGTCATAGTTGAATCCTCTTCAAGAGTTTTATTAAGAGTTTCTTTTGTGTAAGGTCCAAATACATTTGAATCAACATAATAAACCATATAATAATTACCATTTGAAAGTTTTAAACAAATTACATCACTATTATATTTAATTTCATCTATGTTATAATTATCATCTTCTATTTTAATTAATTCATCATTTTTATATAACCTAATTTTATTATCAATTGCTTTAATAAAATAATTATCAAATAATTCATAGTGAAAATTATTTATTTTCTTTTCACAACCTATAAAAAAAAGAGAAAGTAGCATGATGACAAATATAAATTTATTTCCATAAGTCATATGGGTACTCTCCTTTCTCAATTAATTTTTTAATATTATCTACAACAAAAGGTTTATCTTCTTTATAAGTTACTCCTAACCATTTATCAGTTGATTCTAATACTTTAACTTTTTTACCATTTTTGATTTCTTCAAATACAACATCTGGTATTAAATATTCGCATTTAGATAAATCTTCTTTATTATTGATTAAAAATTCTTCTAATCCTACTTTTAATGTATCAAACATTTTAGGTGTAAATCCAAAGAAATTCATTGATACTAAAGCATTCTCTTTAACATTAAATTTTTCTCTTCCATCAAGAGGTGATGCTACTATATCATTTTCTACTCTTTCTATACTAGATTCTATGATATTAGTAAGATATCCATTTTCACTTTCACATACTCCTCTTTTAACACTTCCGTTTTCTGTCATTGTGTTTTTAACTCTAAAAGCAACCATTGAATAACAATTTGGATCATCATTATTATCAAAGAATTCTTTAATTTTAAGATATGCATCTTTTCCATAAAAATCATCAGAATTAATCATAACAAAGTTACCTTCTACAACATCTCTTGCAGAAAGAACAGCATGTCCTGTTCCCCAAGGTTTAACTCTCTCTTCAGGAATATCTATAACATTTGGAATATCATTTATATCTTGAAAAGCATATTCTACTTTTATTTTATCTTCAATACGAGATCCAATTGTTTCTCTAAATAAATCATAATTTTCTTTTTTAATAATAAATACTACTTTGGTGAATCCAGCTCTAATAGCATCATAAATTGAATAATCAATTATAAATTCTCCATTTGGTCCAATTGGTTCTACTTGTTTTAAACCTCCAAATCTTGAACCCATTCCAGCAGCTAAAATAACTAAAGTTAAATCTTTTTTCATAAAATATCACACCTTTCTTAAATTTTTATGATTATATAGTAAAGTTTTTACTCCATAAGGTAATTTAAAAGCTATTTTTAATAATGTTTTAGTTGGATCTTTATTTGGAATAATTTCAATAACAGTTCCTGCTCCAAAGTTTTCATGGTAAACAAAATCTCCAACTACATAGTTCATTTCTTTTTCTTCATAATTATCTTTTGGATTCTCTTTTACCTCACTAACATTATTATAATCTATATTAGAGAAAAATTCAAAACTTTTTTCAGATAAATCATCAATTAAATCTTTATCCATTTCATTAATAAATCTACTAACCGGATTTATTTGTTCTAACCCATACATAAGTCTACGTCTTGCATTAGTAATAAATAATTCTTTTTTAGCACGAGTTATAGCAACATAACAAAGTCTTCTTTCTTCTTCTATTTCTTCTGGATTATCTAAACAGTTGGCATGAGGAAATAATCTCTCTTCCATTCCAACTAAAAATACATAATCAAATTCTAATCCTTTAACAGCATGTATTGTCATCAAACTAATTGCTTCTTCTACATCTTTTATTTCTGTATTATCACTTATTAAACTAATATTTAATAAAAAGTCTTCTAAAGATATAACACCATTTTCTTCTTCAAAAGCACGTGCTACAGATTTAAATTCTTCTAGGTTTTCTAGTCTAACATCTGCTTCTAAAGTATGTTCTTTTATATATTCATCTTTTATTCCTGATTTATCTAATACTAAATCAATAAAATCAGTTAAAGGCATCGTATCTTTCCTTTGTTTTAATTCTTCTATTAATAATTTAAAACTTAATTCTTTACCACTTGTAATAGCTTGATACATACTACATCCAAGATTCTTACTATTTTCCATTATACCTGCAATAGTTTTATTACCAATTCCTCTTTTAGGAACATTTATTATTCTTTCTAAACTAACATCATCCATTTCGTTATGAATAAGCCTTAAATATGCAAGTAAATTTTTAATTTCAAGTCTTGAATAAAAGTTAACACCACCCACTATTTTATAGGGAATATTAGATTTTAATAAACCATCTTCAAATGTTCTTGATTGAGCATTAGTTCTATATAAAATAACCATATCAGATAAACTAACATTATTATTTCTTAATTCTTTTATTTTATCTATAACAAAACTAACTTCTCCAATACCAGTAGATGCTCTAAAATATTTAACTTTTTCTCCTTCTCCTAAATTAGAAAATAAATTTTTTTCTTTACGATTTTTATTATTTTTAATAACTGAATTTGCTGTATTTAATATATTAGTAGTACTACGATAATTTTCTTCTAAATAAATAATTTTAGTATTCAAGTAATCTTTTTCAAAATGTAATATATTTTTATAGTTAGCACCTCGAAATCCATAGATTGCTTGATCAATATCACCAACACAACAAATATTTTTATATTTACTAGAAAGTAATTTAGTTAACTTATATTGAGCTTCATTAGTATCTTGATATTCATCAATTAAAATATATTTAAACTCATCTTGATATTTCTCTAATATATCATTTCTTTTTTCAAATAATTTAATAGGAAGTATTAATAAATCATCAAAATCTAAAGAATTATTTTCATATAATACTTCATCATACTTTTTATATACTTCTAAAACTATTTGTTCAAAATCACCTTTAGCATATCTATTATACATTTCTGGTGTAATTAAATCATTTTTTAAACTACTAATTTTATTTCTAATAGCTTTAGGACTATATTTTTCATGATCTATATTTTTATCTTTACATATCTTTTTAACAATTGTTAAAGTATCATCAGTATCAAATATTACAAAGTTTTTATCATATCCAAGGTATTCATAATTTTCTTTAATTAATCTAAGCCCAAAAGAATGAAATGTTGATATTTGCATATCTTTGGCAGAACGACCAACAAGTCCATATATTCTTCCTTTCATTTCTTTAGCTGCTTTATTAGTAAAAGTAATTGCAAGTATTTCGTTAGGATTAATACCCTGTTCTAACATATAAGCAATTCTTGTTGTTAATACACGAGTTTTTCCAGATCCTGCTCCTGCAAGTATTAATAAAGGTCCATTTATTATTTGAACTGCTTCTTTTTGTTTATCATTTAAATTCTCAAGTATATCCATATTTCTTACCTCTATATAATTTTATCAAAAATTATAAAAAAAGTCTATGAAAAAAAGAATTGTTAAGCTATAACAATTCTTCCTGAATAAGTTTGTTCTCCAACGTATGTATCACTTACCCATAATTTAACATCAATATTCTTTTCTTCTAATCCATTAATTTTATCTACTAAAATCATTCCATCTGTATTAAGTGTTTTTATATCTTTATTATTTATCTGATATTTAATATAATTATTATTTATATTTTCTTTTAAAACATCAGGAACTATATATAATTTAATATTTTGAGTATCTTCTTTTGTGTTTTCTAATTTTAAATGATATATATTATCATTATTATTTTTAGAAATATCTGTAATAGTTATTTCGTTCATTGAAACAGGATTATTCATATTATGATAAATAGATACTCTTTTATTAGACCATATAACAGTAGATATAATTAAGAATAAAGATGTGAAAATAATACGACATATTAAATATGTTGATTCTTTCAACCTAAACCACCCCTTATTTATGTGCATATTATATCACATTTTATAAAAAAAAGCAAATTTTACTTGCTTTTTACATAATTTGCTATATTAATATTATTTAATTTATATAAATATTGTTGTAATACATACTCTGGAACTTGTCTATCTACATAGATTAGTAAATCAGGATTATCTTCTAAAATTGGTACTAAAGTAGCATATGTATCTTCTCCATTATATCTTTCATTATATTCCATATTAATTCTTTGTCTTCTTTCAATATCATGTCTAAAATAATTAAATAATATTTGATTATTAAATATATCTATAACTTCATTATATATAGAATCAACTTTATTTATATATACTAAATAAAATATACCTCCGTATGAAAATACATAAATATTTGATATATCTATTTTTTCACACTTTTCTTCTAATAATTGTTTAATTGCTTCAAGTTCATTTTTAGCTTTAATAATTTCATTTTTAATTATTTCTAATTCTTTTTGTCTTTTCTTTAACTTTATAGATTCAAACACAAAACCCTCCTATCTTTTTTGTAAATCAATTTCAACCTTATCTTTATTTAATTTAACTTCTGTAAATTTAACACCACATTCATTAAATATCTTTTTACTTGCTTTAACAGAATCAGTTTCTTTTAATTTACCATCTTTATCTTTAAATTTATCAGATAAATATACTACTTCTTTAATTCCAGCTTGAACAATTAATTTAGCACATTCATTACAAGGAAATAAATCAACATATATTTTAGAGTTTTCTAATTCTTTTCTTGTTCCTCGGTAATTTAAAATAGCATTCATTTCAGCATGACATACATATGCATATTTAGTATTTAACATATCTCCTTCTCTTTGCCAAGGAAATGTATCATCAGAAAAACCATTTGGTGCTCCATTATAACCAATTGATAAAATACGGTTATCAAGTCCTACTATACAAGCTCCTACTTGAGTTGACGGATCTTTACTTCTCATAGATGATAATTTGGCAATTGACATAAAATATTC
>CAMVLU010000057.1 GCA_947168405.1 uncultured Clostridia bacterium | reverse complement strand
AATAAAAGTAAAAAAGGATTGATAATTTTATTTTTATTAATTTTTATACATTCTAATATTAATAATATTTTTAAAGATAATTATTATCTAACAATTGATGTATCTCAAGGAGATTCTAGTTTAGTATCAATTAACAATTATAATTTATTAATTGATACAGGTGGATTATATAATAAAGAAATAAGTAAAAATACTATTACAATGTTAAAATCATTTGGAATAAGTAAAATAGATACTTTATTACTAACTCATGGAGATTATGATCATATGGGTGAAGCCATTAATTTAGTAGAAAACTTTAAAGTAGAAAAAGTAATCTTTAATTGTGGACCATACAATGATTTAGAAAAAGAATTAATAAAAGTATTAGATAAAAAGAAAATAAAATATAAATCTTGTATAAATGAATTTAATTTAGATAAAACAAAGTTTTATTTATTACAAACAAATATATTTGATAATGAAAATGATAATTCAAATGTTTTATATTTTGAGTTCAATAAATATAAATTTTTATTAATGGGAGATGCATCAAGTACAACAGAAAAAGAAATAATGAATAAATATAATTTACCTAATATTGATGTATTAAAAGTAGGACATCATGGGTCTAAGACAAGTAGTAGTAAAGAATTTATTAATGAAATTAATCCAAAATATAGTGTTATATCAGTAGGTAAGAACAATAGGTATGGACATCCGAATAAAGAAGTGTTAAGCAATTTAGAAGGTTCAAAAATATATAGAACAGACGATGATGGTAGTGTTATGTTTAAGATTAAAAATAATTCATTAAAAATAGAAACTTGTAGTCCATAGAAAGGAGTAGATATGAATTATTATAATGAGATAAAAGAGCAATTAATAAAAAGTGAAATATATGATAGAGCAAAAGATTATTCAAAAGATAGGCATAAAGTTAAAGTATATTTCGAAATTGGGAGACTTTTAAATGAAGCAGGTAAAGAGTATGGCAAAAATGTAATAAAACAATATGCAGAAAAATTAATAGTCGAAGTTGGAAAAAAATATAATGAAAGAACTCTTTATGGGATGCGAAAATTTTTTGAAGTATTTAGTAATGAAAAATTGAACCCACTGGGTTCAAAATTGAGTTGGAGTCATTATAGAGAATTATTAACAATTAAAAATATTGATGCAATTATGTATTATATAGATATTTGTGAAAAAAATAATCTATCAAAAAGACAATTACAAGAAAGAATAAGAAATCATGAATATGATAGATTAAGTAATGAAACAAAAACTAAACTTATTGAATCAAAAGAATTGAAAGTTGATGATTTAATTCCAAATCCGATTGTTATAAAATCAAATATGTTAAAAGATAATTTATCAGAATACGCATTAAAGCAAGCTATATTAAATAATATTGATGACTTTTTAAGACAGTTAGGTATGGGATTTACATATGTAGGTAATGAATATAAGATTAAAATATGTGATAGATACAATTATATTGATTTACTTTTATATAACATAAAATATAAATGCTATGTAGTAATTGAATTAAAAGTGACAGAATTAAAGAAAGAACATACTGGTCAAATTATGACTTATATGAATTATATTGATAAAAATATTAAAACTATAGAAGAAAACGATACAGTTGGTATTATTATTTGTAAACAAGATAATGAGTATGTTATAAAATATTGTTCTGATGATAGGATAATTGCTAGAGAATATGAATTAGTATGATATAATAACTTGTGAGGTTGATTTTTATGAAATGCATATTTTTAGATTTTGATGGCGTAATTAACAACTGGTATCATTTTGATGGAGTATCTATAGAAAATGCAATGATATTAAAAAAGATTACTGATATTTCTGGTGCAAAAATTATTGCCACTACAAGTAATAAATATAGTTTGCAACGCTTTGATAAAGTAGATTATTATAAATCATTTTTTTATAATAACTATGTAAAATTCCTAAATGAATTAGGTATACAAATTTATGATTTGACTCCATTTGTAGATGCAAATAGAACTTTAGAAATAAAAAAGTATATTCAAGAACATCAAAGTGAGCAATATGTTATTCTTGACGATGAATTGATAGGAGAAGAACTTCAAGAACATCAAGTGTTTTTAGATTTATATCGTGGATTACAAGAAGAACATATTATTCCAGCTTTAAACATATTAAATGGTAATCTAGGATTTTATCCTCCCAATTATGATAGGAATGAAACACCTGAAGAATTAAATTACCGAATAAATAGCTATTATTGTAATAAAATTAAGAAATTGTAATATTTACAGCATCGAAAGATGCTTTTTTTATAATAATTCGACTTACTTTTTGACAATCACCACATGGAGACATAGTGAAGAACTTGCTGATAATATATTTAGAATTGCTCAAATTGATGCTAAATTAAAAAGAGATAAGGAAATAAAAAAATAGATTATATTTCAAAAAAATAGTAAACATTTATAATTATTGTTCATACTATATAATGTAACGTTTTTTATAAACGTTTATATAGATTGGAAAATTTTCCGGAAAGAATACCTTGTTTTTTACTTGGTATTCTTTTTAATAGTAATTTTTAATAATTAATGTTATAATATATATGTTTACAAGGAGGACTTATGTTTGAAGGATTAGGAGAAAGATTACAAAAAGTTATACATAAAGCTAAAGGATATGGAAAAATAAATGAAGAAAATATATCAGAAATGGTTAAAGAAGTTCGAATTGCACTTCTTGAAGCAGATGTTAATTATAAAGTAGTAAAAGAATTTACTAACCAAGTTAAAGAAAAAGCAATGGGGGAAGAAGTATTAAAAAGTTTAAAACCTGGTGATGTATTTGTTAAAATAGTTAATGATGAATTAAAAGAATTATTAGGTGGAGAACAAAAAGAATTAAATACGAAAGGTAATCCGGCAAGTTTGATGTTAGTTGGTCTTCAAGGATCAGGTAAAACAACAACTATTGGAAAACTTGCTTTATATTTAAGAAAAAAATGTCATAAAAAACCAATGCTAGTTGCATGTGATGTATATAGGCCAGCGGCAATTGATCAATTAAAACAAATTGGTAAAGAACTTGATATCTTTGTATTTGAAAAAGGATTAAATAATCCTGTTGAAACTAGTAAAGAAGCCATAGAGTATGCAAAAGAAAATGGATATGATTATGTACTTATAGATACAGCTGGACGTCTTCATATAGATGAACCTTTGATGGAAGAATTACAAATTATTAAGAATGAAGTTAACCCACAAGAAACATTGTTAGTAATTGATGCTATGATGGGACAAGATGCTATTAATGTTATAACAGGCTTTAATGAATCATTAGATTTAACAGGTGTTATTTTAACTAAACTAGATGGAGATACTAGAGGTGGAGTTGCTCTTTCAGTAAGACATTTAACCAATGTTCCAATTAAATTCATGGGTACAAGTGAAAAGATGGATGGACTTGAACTATTTGATCCAGAAAGAATGGCAGGAAGAATTCTTGGAATGGGTGATATTGTATCTTTAGTTGAAAAAGCAACAGAAGCAATTGATATGGAAGATGCTGAATACTCAATTAAAAAACTACAAAAAGGAAAATATGATTTAGATGATTTTTTAAAACAAATGAAACAAATTCAAAAAATGGGACCTTTAGAAAATCTTATTAAATTAATTCCAGGAGCAAGTAAAATGGGACTAAATAAAGTTCAAATTGATCCAAAACAAATTAAAAGAATCGAAGCTATTATTTTATCAATGACTAAAAAAGAAAGACGTGACCCGGGAATAATAAAAGCATCAAGAAAAACTAGAATTGCTAAGGGATCAGGTGTAAGTGTTATGGAAGTAAATAAATTACTTGAACAATTTGAAAACTATAAAAAGATGATTAAAAACATGATGAATGGAAATATGAAATTACCATTTTAGGAGGTAAGTATGAATCTTGAAATAAAAAACTTATTTGTAGAAACTGATAATAAAGAAATATTAAATGATTTTAATTTAAAGATAAATGAAGGAGAAATCCATGCAATCATGGGACCTAATGGAGTAGGTAAATCAACATTATCTAAAGTTCTAATGGGGTATCCTGATTATTCCGTTACTAAAGGAGATATAATTGTTGATAATAATTCTATTAAATCTTTAGAAATAAATGAAAGAAGTAAATTAGGAATATTTCTTGTTTATCAAAATCCTATTTCAATAGATGGAGTTACAACAAGTGAACTAATTAAAGCATCAATTGATACTAAAGGAGAATATAAAGGATTATATAAATATGTTTTAGAACTTGAAACTAATACGGATAAACTTGATATGGATAAAGAAATGCTTCATCGTGGTTTTAATGTAGGTTTTTCTGGAGGTGAAAGAAAGAAAAATGAAATACTTCAAATATTAATGTTAAAACCTAAATTTATAATTTTAGATGAGTTAGATTCAGGTTTAGATGTAGATAGTTTAAAAATCGTATCAAGTGTTTTAAATGATTATTTAAAAGAAAATCCTAAAACAAGTGTTTTAATAATTACTCATTATACAAGAATACTTGATTATATTAAACCAGAATTTGTTCATATGATGAAAGATGGTAAAATAGTTAAAGATGGAGATTTTTCTCTTGCTAAATTAATAGAAAAATATGGTTATAATCAGTCATTTGATATAGAAGGAAATTATAATCATGAATAAAATACAAATAGATAAAGATAAAATAATTAATTTAGAAGATGATGAGTATCAATTAGTAATAAATCATGATTGTAATATAGAGTTTATTGTTAATAAAACTATTAATTCTAAAGTTAGTATATTAGTTAAATCTTCTAATATAAATATTAAGATATTATTAGAAAGTAATAGTAGTTTAATAATTAATCAATTAGGATGTGATTCTAGTATTAATTATGATGTTAATATAAATAACAACAGTAATTTATATGTTGTAGATAGTATTATTAGTAAAGTAGATTCTATTAATAATATTAATTTATCTCATAAGGAAAATAATTCTGAAATTAGATTTTATACAAATGGAATTAATTTAGATAATAGGAAAATGTATTACAATGTAAATGGTATTATTAGTAAAGATATAAGTGATGTATACTTAGAAGAAAATAGTAAGATAATTAATATTAAAGATGGAGATAGTAAAATTATTCCTAATTTAATAGTTGATTCTAAAGATATAAGTGCAAATCATTCTGCTTATATTGGAACACTTGATAATGATATCTTAAATTATCTTATGAGTAGAGGAATAGAGAAAGATAAGGCTAAAGATTTAATAATAAAATCAATTCTTTTATCTAAAATGAATTTAAATATAGATGAATTTATAAAAGAAATAGGTTTATATATAGAGGGGGGAGAGTATGAATAGAGAAGATTTTCCTATGTTAAAAAAAGATATTATTTATTTTGACAATGGAGCAACGACTTTTAAACCAAAAAAAGTTATCAACAAAATAGTTGATTATTATGAAAACTATACTGCTAATGCTCATCGAGGTGATTATGATTTAAGTCATAAAGTAGATGTTGAATATGAAGATACTAGAGAAGTAGTAAGAAAGTTTATAAATGCAAGAGAAAAAGAAGAAATTGTTTTTACAAGTGGAACTACGGAAAGTATCAATATGATAGTATTTTCATTTATGAAGTATTATCTAAATCCGGGAGATGAAGTATTAATTACTAAAACAGAACATGCTAGTAATGTTTTACCTTGGTTTGAACTTGAAAAAGAAATAGGAATAGTTGTGAAATTTATTCCACTTAATAAGGATCAAAAAGTAGAACTTTCAGCAATAAAAAGTGTTGTAACTGATAAAACTAAAGTTGTATCAATTGCTTATGTTACAAATGTTATAGGTGATGTTAGACCAATTATGGAAATATCAAAATATTTACATGATAATAATATTTTATTGGTAGTAGATGGAGCTCAAAGTGTTCCACATCGTGTAACAGATGTTATAAGAGATAATATAGATTTTCTAGCATTTTCTGGTCATAAAATGTTAGGTCCAACTGGAGTTGGAGTATTATATGGTAAAAAGAAATATTTAGAAATGATGAAACCATTTAAATATGGTGGAGGAATGAATTCAATATTTGAATCTAATAAAGAAATAGAATATAAAGATATTCCTTTAAGACTCGAAGCAGGTACTCAAAATATTGCTGGTGTATTAGGACTAAAAGAAGCTATTCTTTATTTACAAAATATTGGTATGGAAAAAATAGAAGAACATGAAAAAAATTTAAAACAATATGCTATATCTAAATTAAAAGAAATTCCTAATATAACAGTTTATAATGAAAATACTGAATCAGGAATAATTATATTTAATATGGATAAAATATTTGCTGAAGATACATCTAAATATTTAAATCATTATCATATATGTGTAAGAGCAGGAAATCATTGTAGTAAAATGGTTAAAGATGAAATAATTGTTAAAAATACTTGTCGTATTAGTTTATATTTATATAATACTAAAGAAGAGATAGATAAACTAATAGATGTATTAAAAAATAGTAGTAATATATATGATATTATTTTATAAGAGAGCAATCTCTTTTTTTGTTTTATTAAATAAAAAAAAATTCTTATCTTTATACTTATTGCCTTTAAAATTAATATAAAAAAATACAATTATTTAATTATAAATATTGTAATATTTTTGATAATAACTATTAAGTAATAATTGTAATTTATCTAAATGTTTTTTATATATAGATTTAGTAAAAAAATATTTGTTTTTATATAATTTTCTTTTTGTTTCTTTAATTTCTTTTTCTAAAACATTTATAATATATTCATCATATAAGTTATTCATAATAAAACCTCTAAAAGATATTTTATGCAAATATAGTATAAAAGTCAATATACGACAAATGCATAATATAAAATTAATGTGGGTGGTAAAATTTATGAAGAGGTTAAGAGACCTTAGAGAAGACAAAGATCTAAAACAAGTTGATCTTGCAGATTTAATTGGATGTAGTCAAGCTACATATTCAAGATACGAGTCAGGTGCTTTAGGAGTACCAAGTGATGTTTTAATTAAACTTGCTAAATATTATAATGTTAGTACAGATTATATTTTAGAAATAACAGATAATAAAAAACCATGTGGAAAAAAGAAAGACAAATAGTCTTTTTTTTGTTATAATAATTATGTGATATTATGAAAAAACGAATATATATTTATAGTTTGATATTATTTATAATTGATTTAATAATTAAATTAATAATAAAAAATAATATGAATCTATATAATAGTATAACTTTAATACCTAATTTTTTTAATTTAACTTATGTTATTAATGATGGAGCAGCTTTTAGTATATTAAAAGGAAAACAAATATTTTTAATAATACTAGCAATTATTGTTTTTATAGCCATATTATATTATTTACATAAAGATAAATTAAATAAAATAAAAACAATATATTATAGTTTATTAATAGGTGGAATATTAGGTAATTTATTAGATAGAATTATTTATAATGGTGTCATAGATTATTTAGATTTTAAAATATTTACATATGATGCTCCAATTTTTAATTTAGCAGATACATTTATCTTTTTTGGAGTAGTGTTAATATTATTTGAAGGAATAAAAGGAGATAAGAATGGAAATAGAAGTATTGGAAAGTGATATTAGAATTGATAAATATTTAGCAAGTGTTACAGATTTATCAAGAAGTAAAATTCAAAAGTTAATTGAAAATAATAAAATACTTGTTAATAATGAATCAATATCTAATAATTATAAAGTTAATTTAAATGATAAAATAACTATTTTAGAAATGGAACAAAATCCTTTAGAACATCTTAAACCAAGTGATATTCCAGTTAACATTGTTTATGAAGATGATGACTTACTTGTTATTAATAAAGAATCAGGAATGGTTGTTCATCCTGCACCAGGTAACTATGAAGATACTTTAGTAAATGCTTTAATAGGTAAATATAATTTAAGTAATAATGATTTTCGACCAGGAATTGTGCATAGATTAGATAAAGATACAAGTGGATTAATGTTAGTTGCCAAAAATGATTATACTCATGAATTGTTATCTAATATGATAAAAGATAAAATAGTTGAAAGATATTATTTAGCACTTGTTGAAGGAACTTTTAATCATGAAACAGGAACAATCGATGCTCCAATAGGAAGAGACACTAAATATCGAGAAAAAATGACTGTTACAAGTATAAATAGTAAATCTGCTATAACACATTTTAAAGTACTTGAAACATTTAATAATTATAGTTTAATAGAATGTAAATTAGAAACAGGTAGAACACATCAAATAAGGGTTCATATGAAATATATTAATCATCCTGTTGTAAATGATCCCTTATATGGAAAATGTTTTGACAAAGAATATGGACAACTATTACATTCATATAAAATTAAATTTCCTCATCCAAGGACTAATAAAATATTAGAATTTGAAGTTAAACCTGATAATAAATTCATGGAAATTTTAAACTATGTTGTAAATAATTAGGAGGGTTATGAAAAAATTAATTTGTTTATTTATATTATTATTAATTTTAACTGGTTGTAAAAAAGAAGAAATAAAAAAAGTGGAAGAAGTATTAGAAGTAAAAGAAGAAATAAAAGGAGTTTCAAATATTACAAATTATACTATCTATGGAAAATTCTTTAATTTAGAAGGAGAATTAGAGGGAACTTATGATATTTTAAGTTTAATATTAAAAAATGGAGATTCAGAGCTTGAATATCCTTTAATAATAGATAAAAAAGATAATAAGACAATTTATAAAACTAATAAGTTAATAAATGAAGGAATTAATTTAGAAAAAATAAAAAATGGTAATTATACAATTTATTTAAAAGAAAATGATAATTATTATTCTTTAAATAATTTAACTAATTATAAAGATTTAGAGTATTATACAATTACTAATAATAAAAAGAATTCTAAAATAACAATTAATTTTAAAAAAATAGATAAAAATAATTATTTATTATTAAATTCAAAAGAATCTAAATTACCAAGTGATATATATGATATAGTTATTGATCCAGGTCATGGTGGAAAAGATGTAGGTGCAATAAGTGGAAAATATCATGAAAGTAATTTAACTTTAGAATATAGTTTATTATTAAAAGAAAAATTAGAAAATTTAGGATTAAAAGTTAAAATAACAAGAGATAAAGATGAATCTATTCCTAATTATGGAAAAAATGGAAGAGTTGCAATTCCATATAAAACAAAAGCTAAATTAATGTTATCAATTCATTTAAATTCAGCCACTAATGTTAAAAATGGAGGAGTAGAAATATATGTAGCTAATCACTCAAATATAGAATTTGCAAAGAGTATTGCAAAAAATATTGTTGATAATACTAGTAGTAAATATTCTCCTAATAAAACAACAAGAATTGATGATGGAGTATATTTAAGAAAATTAACAAATGATGATATAAAACAAATGGAAGATGATGCTAAAAAAGATAAT
>CAMVLU010000056.1 GCA_947168405.1 uncultured Clostridia bacterium | reverse complement strand
GTACTATTATTTTCTGTTTATATTAAAGGCAACATAACTCTAATTATAGGAAGTAATAAAACATATTCCTAAACAACCATAAACCCCTCAAATTCTTTGATTTGAATAAAAGTAATATAAATATACTAAAAAGACATAAAAGTAAAATTTAAGACCTTTTTTCGCGTTTATAGATAATGTGTTGTCTTTTTGTTGTTTCTTTAATAGCATGATTAAGGAATTTATTTATATATTTTGCCATTTTATCAATAGACTTAATATCAACTTTAACAATCTCATATTTCATAGCACCATGTTTAAGCCAAGTAGAAATATCTATATAATCTGCATTTACTAGTGCATGATAATGCTCTCGTCCGTTTTGTTCACCAAAATCAATGTTAGCAACAAAATTACTTGTATTATCATTAAGCCAACGTCTAACAAATTGACGTCTTGAATCATCATTTGTATTATTTAAAGTATCATCAGTAAACGTAAAAGTAAGAAAATATACATTACTAGATTCACTTAAATAAAATATTTCGGTAATTTTACTTTTTAATCTTTGAATCCTTTTTTTATAGTTCTCATTCATTCTATAAGCCTCTAATATTTGACAACAACCAAATTGCTCTGCAAGATAATCTCTCATATTAAAATCAACTAATAAATCGCGTTTAACAAATTCATATTCTCGTCTTTGTTGAGTTTTAATAAGACTAGGAAGATTATTATCTAATACGTCAGATTGAAACTTATATTTATTTACTTTTTTAGGATTTTCTTTATCATATCTTTTTAAAGTATTTTCATATCTTTTTAATTCGTTTAAATAAACTAAATCTATCATATAAAAATACCTCTTAAATTAAATTTTCTATACCTAAGACGTCCCCCCTTTATCAAGAATAAGGGAGGGACGTCTTCCCTACTCTAATTTATCAATTTTATCAATTAAATTAATAACTGATATTTTTAAATTAAGTAATAACAAACCACATAGAATACCAAATTTTAAATTATTCATCAGAAAATAATGCCTCCTTTTCTAAATAACTAATATATTTATGAATATCAATAATGTAATCGCAAATATAAGTTAAAGTAAGAGAATATAATAAATGTAAAATAAACATCTGAATATCATTATAATTATCAAAATAACCTATAAAAATTAAAAAAAACAAAATAACAAAAATGATAAAAGCAATAAAAATTTTAAAAATACTATATTTTCTAAATAAAAACATAATTAATACCTCATTTTCTTTAAATGTTCTTTCTCAATATCACTAGGAAAGAAAGAGTTAAGTAAATCATTTTTATTAAGTTGTAGTGAATTATACATAATAGATTTATAAGGTTTAGAATCTTGTTGTAAATATCTTAAATATTTACTATCATACATATTCCCTACTTTCTTTAATCTAAAAAACTTTCTAAAATAATCAACATCTGCGATTTTATCATTATAAACACCATTTTCAAGACTTGCAGACATATCCCAAGTTCTTCTTATGGTAACAATACCAAAACCTAATATTTTCCTAAAAGATTGGATATCCTGATATTCTTCAGATAAAACTAATATTCTTTTAATAATTCTTGATTGAGATTGACTAGATACATATATATCATTATCAAAATGTCTATGTGCTTGACAATAATGAGCGATAGAATCAGGAAAATCATTATAATCCATAGAATCATACTTTGCTTGAATCTCATCAAAATAAAATTTTGCTCCAGGAATAAACTTATTATCAAGTATTAAATCAAATATTCTACATTTCAAAGAACAAATATGAGATACTTCATGTACTTCATTATTCTCATCATAAATCAAATAAGTTTTACCTTTTTTAGGTCTTTTAAAAACAATAGGATAATCACTATATTGTCTAATAATATAAATCCACTTTTTACGTTTTATCTTTTCAGTAAACCATACTTTTAAAGGTGGATTATCATTTTTAAACTCTTTATATGCTATTGAAGTCATAGTAAGAGTTTTACCTGTTCCAGGTTTACCTGTAAGAGTAATTAACATTATCTATCACCTCAACAAAATCAAATGTATAAATATTTTTATTAAGTAATATAGGATTTTCTTTTATAATATTTCTAAAGTAATCAAATGAATCTCTTTTAGTTTTATAAGGACTCTTTATATAATCAATTACTTTGTTAGAAGTATAATCAATTATTAATAATTTATAAATACTAGTCATAAGAATCACCTTTATAAATCTGTAAATCTCTACATACTTTTATATATGATGACTTAAATTTTTTAGTAAGATATGCATAAAAACAAATTATAGTATATATGTTAGGATTTTCATATATAAGATTAAATGTTTTCTTTTCTTCATCAAAAATAAATATTGAGTAACTTAAATATTCCATAAAAATATATCTCCCCTCTCCGATGAAATATTTTTTTTGCTCTTTTCATTGGCAAAGAGCCAAACCTAGGAAACAATGAAAATTGTTTCCTAGGCGACAACATTATAATGAATTATTATTGTCAATATCGAATCCGGCATATACTCAAATGCTACGCATTTTCCGTTATTCCGTTTCTCAATGACAATAAATCAAAAAAATAAGGGCTTATCAGAATCAGTTATATTTGAATCTAATTTATCTTCATCAATTACATGTATTTGTTTATCAAGATTATCATTTAAATTTAAATTTTCTTTAGTTTCATCAAAATTAAATATATCAGTTAAATTTTCAGTATCATAAGCATTAAAATAGTCGTTTATAGTTTTCTCTGCAACCCTAGAAATAATATTACATTTCTTTTTAAATATAAACCTAACAATAAATAAAGTAATTAAAACTAAAACAATAGTACAAATTAAATAATATAATATAAATAATCCAATATTCATTATTTATCACCTTTTAAAATATTTTTAATAGATTCATAAGTAGATAACAAACTATCTTTATCAGGTAAATAAAAAATATCATAATCTCTATCACAACAAACAAAATCATCATAAGTAGAATAACGTTTAAAATAATACAATTTTAAGCAATAATCAGTTTTAGTATTATTCCAACTCTTAGAAATATCATAAGAAACACCATTATAAATAGATAAATCTTTAATAAAACAATTTTTATCTAAACAATTAATTTCAAAACTCTTATCCATAAAAAACACCTCCCCTAATCTTTATCATTTTTATTAAACAAAAATTTTAATGCAACACTAAATAAAAATAAAATAACAAATATAGTAAATAATGATAAATCACCAATTACCTTAAAATCATTAAGAAATGTAAAAATACTACCTAATAAATTACCTAATAAACTAAATATATCTAACATATTAAAACCTCATAAAACTCTTAATAAAATCAACAAATATTTTAAATAATGAAACAAATATATATAAAACAAATAAATAACCAAATATTTTTAAAAATTCAAATTCTTCAGGTAAACTTCCAAATATAGAATTAACTAAATCATTTAACACAAAAAACACCTCTTTCTTTTAGTGAATTGCGAGAAGAATCTCGCAATTCACATATTAACCTTTTCTAAAAATCTTATATGTGAATATACTTAAATAAACAAATATAAATGCTTGTAAACATGGGTATAATGGACTAGGTAAAATCCTAGTAAGTGATAATAATAAATTAATAACAGAAGTTATAATATTAATAACACCACTTATACCATTTACTATTGTTCCTAATAAATCACCAATAAAAGTAAATACATCAATTACAGGTTGTAAAAAATCAAACAAACTTCATCACTTCCCTATTTTTTTATTAATCTATAAGTAAAATATATACATGCTAATATAAATGCTATAAATATAAATGTTTGTACAAAATCTGGCATATTATCATAAAAATTTTGAGTTAAATTACCTAAATTAGTTATTTGTACTGATAATCCATTTATATAATCATTTACTTGTGTAAAATAATAATTTAAATCATAAGAACCAGTATCATTTAAATAATATTGTATTTTACCAATAACACTATTAATATTCTTATTTTCATCATAAATATAAAATTTATTATTTTCTTTATCACTAAATGAAATTATAGTATTAGGAAATGTAAAAAATTCTATATTTCTTGTACCATTATATTTACTAGAATCATTAAATACGACATAATATGCGGAATAATCGTAAGAAAACTCAAGCGGTTGAGTTGTTAACGCAGTAGGAACAAAACCCTCACTATTATTTACTCTTACTTTTTCAGCAATTAATCCATAATTAATATTAGAATAAACACTTGAAAAACCTGTTTCATTTGACGAAAAAGACATTTCAAAATCACTAGACAAATTGTCAAATTTATCATAAATATAACCTATATAATCCCCATAATGATAAGTAGCAGAATTTACTTGTAAATTAACATATTTGACAGTAGGATTAATATATTCATCTGATTTTAAAAATTGGTCTATATATAAGTAAATATAATCATAATCAGTTAAATCAGTTGAACAACTTAAATTAGCACCATTTGAATTAATTGTATTAGAATTTTTTATAAATGTATGATTTAAAGTACAATCAATTCTATCATAAGTATAATAATTATTAGTTGAATTATATTTTCTACCAAAATACATTATACCTACATCTAAATCATTATAAAAATCTTCAAAATAATTAGGATTAGATATTACAAGTGATAAAGCATATAAAGGATTAAATTCATAAGCAAAACTAAAATTAGATATATCAGATTTATTTATTCTGAAATAAAAATTACTTAATGAATTATAATTGTCTAATTCTTTATTTATATCTATATTAGTATCAGATTCGTTAAAAAATAAATCATAATATGTAGGAATATTATCACCAATAGAATATAAATTACCATTAATAACAAGATTTTTATAAAAAATTGTAGCATATATAGGATTAAAAGTAGTAACAAAATTTAGATTAACATTAGAATAATAAATTAAACTACCAATAGATGAAGAATTAATAAATGGAATTGAAAAAGAAGAATTATTATTAATAGAAATATTAGGAACTGAAAAAGACATATCAATAGTATCATTATTTGAATTAGGTACACTATAAGAAACACAATTATCATCAACATAACAATTAATAAAATTATTATAAAGATAAGAAGTAGTATCAAAATCATCAGTATAATATGATTTTACACCTTCATATAATTTATAAGAAAAACTAGAATTAGAATTATAAAATTCACCACCAACTGAAAAATCAATCGTATCAATATTTTTTGGAACTAAATAAAATCTAATCGTCAACCTAGAAACATAAGGCTTATTATACATTATAACTAAATTATAATAATCACTTCTCAAATCAATAATATTTTTAAAATAATCATTTTGTTCATTTGTAAAATAATCATCAGTAAAATTTATATAATAATTAGTATCAAAATTAACAGAAGATTGAGCAAAGACATTATTATAACCTATAAAAAATGTAAAGATCATAACAAAAAATATAAGATAACGTTTCATATTACCACCTCTTATTTTTTAATAAAGTAGCAATTTTAAATAAAATCATAGTTAAACAATATAAGAATAATAATATATAAATACTGCTTAATATTCCCTTTTCAGTATTAGAATCATCAAGCCAAAATATTTTACTAAATAACTTTTTATGATTTGTTTCATCTTCTATTGGAGGATTATCTTCATCAGGTAGTAAACTTTGCATATATTCATAATAAGTAGGAAAATAATCACCATTAGAATAAGTTTTATCGTTAAGAACTAAAGTTTTAAAAAAATAATTAGAATTATTAACATAAGATGAATAAGCAGATAAATATAAAGGTTTAGAACTATAATAAATAAAGCCATATTCAAAATTAGAACTATTAGAATTAGTTGGAACAGAAAAACAAGAATTATCATCAGTATTATTTGAACTAACAGGACACCTAAAAGCATGTAAAGACAAAGTCCTCTTAGATGAACAATTAGAATTATTTAAATAACAATTAGAAAAATCTGAATAAGTACCTGATGATAAAATATCACCATTTGTAAAAGAAAAAGTATAAATTATAACAGGAATATAATTATTAGAAGAATAAAAAGATTGATATAAAAAACTACTTCTACCATAAATATTAATAGGAATACTACTTGTTTTATCCAATAATAATATATTAATAGTATCTAAATAATAAATATTATAACTAGCATAAGGATTTAAAGTTATAACAAAATCATAATAATCGCTTTTAGAATCAATTAATAAATTTAAAAATTCATTATATGTTAAATTATCATCAATTTTATTATCTAATAAATTAGAGTAATCAGTATATTCAAGATTATAAGTAGTATCATAATTTTCAAGTGCATTTACTCTAATCAATCGCATAAATCCTAAAGGAAAATCAAAATTATCAAATATACCACTAAATCCAAAATATGCTAAAGCACCTAATAATATAGGTATTATAAATTTTTTTAATGTTCGCCATGAAAACGAAACACCCATGTGAAACCTCATAAAAACCCTCCTTACATATCAATAACTTCACCAGTTTCTTTATTAATTGCAATTCCTTTATCACTTACAACCCATTCATCAGATAAAAATTCAGGATGATTTTTTAAGAAATTATACTTACCACTATTAGAAACGGGTTTATGAGATAAATCATTCTCAAAAGAATTAACTAAATCATTTTTTGTATTAGAATTAACTAAATTTTGATTTTCAACAACACCATTTTCTTTTATTCTTTCTAACACATTAACCACCTCACCTGTTTTTGTATCAAAGAATACATTATTTTTTTTATCGTAACTTAATCCATGATTTGATAATAAAACACGATTTTCGTCCATAATATTATCAACATGACTTATAATTTGTTTTTCTAAATCTTGTGAATATTCTTTTAACCATGCATTTTGTTCAGCCTGTTTCAACTCATTAACACTAGATTTTTGTATTGGTGGCGTAGGAATAATATAGTCTATATCATCGTCATTATCAGGATTATTATCGTTTTCATACTCATTTTTTATATTTTTAAGTGCCTGTGCTCTTAATTTATTAAATTGAGTTATATTATCAAGTAAAACGTCAGGGTGATTCCTATAAATTCCATTCATTACCTGTTGTTTTAATATAGTCATATCATATAAATACATAAACTCATCAACTCTATGTTGATTTAAATATTCTCTTTGAGTTTCTTTATATAATTCATATTTATTATATCTATCAATTTTGTCCTCAATTTTATCAATTCTAGTATTAATAAAGTCATGAAACGTATAATAAATTAACCATACTAAACTAATAAATAAAGTTATACCTAGTAAAGTTATAATTATATAGTTATGTATCAAAGAATCGGCAACTTGTGAAAGTGCCGATACAAATAATCTAATAGGCGAAATTAAAGTGTCTAAAAAATCAGAATAAGACATTTAAATCACTAACCTTTCAACTTATTAATAACTGCTACAACAATATTAAATACTAAAGCAAATAGTCCTACACCCAAAATTATTTGTCCTATTGTTGAAGTTGTAAAAAAATCTGCAACATTACCCATTTGAGTAATTATAAAACTAAAAAAACTTCCTAATGCTGTAATTAAATCAGCCATATTTTAAAACCTACCTTTCTATTTATAAAAATAAAGAGGTATAAATACCATAAGTAATTATACCTACAATGTTCTATCTCCTACGTCCAGATTTACGAAAACTTGCTTTTCCTACTAATCTAACAACTAGTTTATACATTAATAAAGCAATTCCTAATCCAAACATAAGTGCTATCATTGGATTTGCTATTAGAGAAGTAGCCACTTCGCTAAACCAATCAAGGAAACTACCTATAATAGTTGTAACACTTGAAATTAATGTGTCCAATACACTTGGTGTTGGAGTATCACCCATAAAATTATCACACCTTTCCTAATATATTTTTTTTATTATCTTCTACGTCTTGAAGAACGGAAACTTGCTTTTCCTACTAATCTAACAACTAATTTATACATTAATAAAGCAATTCCTAATCCAAACATAAGTGCTATCATTGGATTTGCTATTAATGAACTAGATACAGTAGTAAACCAAGTTAAGAAATTAGTGATAATTGTAGATACATTACTAATTAAATCTGCCATATCAAACAAAACCTCCCTTTTTACTCTTTTTATATTACAAAATTTATAGTTTCTCTATAAACTTTATAACCTTTTCTTTAATTCTCTTTTTTTTAGAGATTTTTCTTATACGATACTCAAGATTATCTATTATCAATACAATTTCATGTTCATAGGAATTTTTATGACCTATTTCATAATCAAAGTAATGCCCCTTTATAATTCGATAATAATAAGTATTATCAGGCTTACGCCATATAACAATTCTACTTAAAGTTTTCGAATACATCATTTACACTAGAATCATTTATTGTAGTTTTATTAGCACCAAATGTATTAGATATTAATTCAACTTCTGCTTTTGTAGGAAATGAAGTCATTACATAAGTTGGTGTTAATTGAGTTTCAAGACAATAATATTCTGTACCCTTTTTTGAAACTTTTTTCTTTAATAGACTTTTTAATTCAATATCCATAGACAAAGTCCTCCTCTCTTTAAAGTTTTTTTAATAAAAAAATAAAGTCGGTAAAGTGTTATGAAAGTAACCAATTCAAAAGATACAGAATCGAGGTTTTTAAATATACAAAATCAACCAGCCATAATCGAAAAGTATATCTCGACTTTATTTTTCTAATACATAACACAGGGGGAGTTATGTATCTCGATAAACCAAATATGATGTACCGATAAATAAAGTATAAATCAAATATGGTGTAAAAGTCAATACATCAATTTTGATTTGTTAAAATAAATTTATAGAGGGAGTTAATATGTATTTTAAAAGAATAAGAGATTTAAGAGAAGATAAAGACTTAAAACAGGAATATATAGCAAAAATATTAAACATAAAACAACAAAACTATTCAAGATATGAAACAGGAAATAAAACAATGCCGATAGAAAAATTAATAATATTAGCAGATTTTTATAAAGTAAGCATAGATTATATAGTAGGCAGAACAAATAAAAAAGACACAAACTAGTGTCTTTTATTTTGCCATACATGTAGAACACAATTTAAAATTATTATATTCATACTCGGTCATTAATTTACCACAATAAGGACATAATACTCTAAAGCTATGTAAATGTACTAAATCAGAATAACTACAATGTTCTAAAGTATATGAACGATAAGATTTAAATTCATGAAATAAAATATCACAAAAATTAACTAAATCATTTCTATTCATTAAATTAAAATCAAAATTATCTCTGTTTTCAATAGCAAATTGAATTGATACTTTATTCCAACCACTAAAAGCCATTAGGAATCCCTCTCAATCATATTTGCTAATAATGAATTAATAAATCTAATTTCATCTTCAGTAAAATAAGAATAATCAATAACAAAACTATTTAAAATTAAACCAATAAATGCTAAAAACTCTTTTCTAGATAAACTAGATAAATCTAAATTATTTATAAACATAAAATACCTCACTTCTTTAAAATTCTAATTATAGGAAGTAGCATAATAATAATAAATAAGTGAGTATTTATCTTATT
>CAMVLU010000055.1 GCA_947168405.1 uncultured Clostridia bacterium | reverse complement strand
ATATAATAAGTAAAAAAATACATGATATTTATAATTTAAATTGTATAGAAGGGAAAAAATTATTAAATATTTATAGTGATCATTTAAATTCAAGAGAATTAAAAAAAGTAAATGATAGTAAAGTAAAAATAATTGGAAATATCTTAGATAGTCTTCTTAAAACTGGAAAATATTTTGATTATGAAGAAATATTGGAAACTCATATGTTAATTGCCTTAATTCTTGCATTTGAAAAAGAAAACGGTATAAAGAAATTTTTTGAAGAATTTAAAGAATATAGATCTAAATATCATAATGGTTTTTATTATCGCGTAGGTATGTATTTTGAAGAAAAAATCCCATTAGAAACATTTTGTAAGGTTCTAACGAGCGTTTGTGATGCAGGTGAAATAAAAAATGCTTCATTATGTTATGATATTTATAGTTTGGATTGTTTAAGAGAAATAATGAGCAAAGAAGATATAAAAAGTATATATAAAATTCCAGACGGAATAAAAGGAATATCAGATTCTGGAAAAGATAATCATCCATTTTTATTGACAATGAGGAAAGATTTAGAAAATAAAGTAAAAGATCAAGATGATATTTGTGTTGTATTCCCATCTACATTGAGATATATTGAAGGTAGTATTTTTGAAACTATAAAATTAAAAATTCTTAAATTTAATGAAGGATTAGAACATATTGATGGTTTTGCATTTTATAATCAAGATGCATGTAAAGTGGTAATTCCATCAACATTAGAAGACATTAATATTGGAACATTTAATTGGGAAAAGATAAATGATCTAGAATTTACAAATTTCAAAAATTCTAAAACTTTAAAAAAATTATTATGTAGTAATGATAATCAGTATAAAGAAATATTAAAAAAATTATTTAAGGTAGAACGTAATTTTTATCATGAAGCAAAAATATTTAAAGGAAATATAGTTTTACGATTACATGATGAATTAGGACAAAAAAGCGTAGTATGGGCTTTTAACCGTTATTCTCGTGATATTCGTAGACAGGATTTGATGTTAATAAAAAATGATATTGAATTTATAAGGAAATATTTAATTAATTTAATATATGAAGAAACTGGTTATAAAATAGAACCAATTAATGAAGAAAAAAGCAAAATATTAAAAAAATAAATTTATATTAAAACAAGAATGACTATATCTCATAATCATTCATTTCATTTGATTTTTTATATTTTTAACTGTCTTTTTATTAAATATTCTACATGAATAAAGTTTTTCAGATTGTTATATATATTTATTGTTATCTTTAGTTTTGTTAATCTAGTTTTTAATAAAATTAACTAATTTTTTAATATTTATAGAAGGGTATGAGATTTCCCATCAAGTGAATTTGAGTTAGACAAATTCAGTGCTTGCTATTACAAAAATAAAATAGAAATATTATAAAAAATACCTGCCTAAGCAAGTATTTTTAGTAATATTTTACAGTAATTTTTATTCATAATCTAAATCAATTACTTCATTTAATTTAGTTAAATTATTAATAATTGATTCTTTAAAGTAATTAAATTTATCTTCTATAGGTTTATCATCATTATCTAGTTTATTGTTATTTTTCCAATGTTTAACTATATAGCAAAGAGCAATTTTTATTTGAACAAAATCATATGTTTCAAGTAGTTCATTAAATAAATCATTATATCTATCAATATCTATATCATATTCATTTATATAATCTCTTCTAACTAATTCCCAGACCAGTGGCGTTTTGCTTTTATCTATTTTATCTTGATTATTAGTATTTAATTTATTAGTATTTAATTGTGTTGGGTTTTCGGCATGCCCCAAAGCCGTATGCTGAAAAACACTATACGGCTCTTCATAAAAAACATACTCATAATGAAATTGTTGAGTATAAGGATCTCTTGATCTATTTCTAACTAAATAACCATTATCTTCTAATTCTTTAATTGTATTTCTTACTGCATCTTGTCCTTCTTTACAAATTGCTACTAATCCATTAATAGAATAATCCCATTCTTCTGGTAAACTTAAAACTATAGATAATAAACCTCTTGCTTTTAATGATAAATTTTTATTTCTTAAATGATGATTACTCATTACAGTATAATCTTTCTTTTTTTCAACTCTACATGTTGCCATTTTCTACCTCCTTAATTTTGATTAAGGATTTCTCAAAGATTTCTTAAAATATCTTAAAATATAGAAATGATGTGAGTATCAATGACAATATAATACCTTATTTTGTAAGTAATTAAGAAGTAGTAGGAAGCATTAAAATTTCTCCTGCCTTCCCGACCAGTGATAATTACGTTCGAACTTTTGTTTGAACTAAATATAGAATCAACTATCAAAAGATAAGTTGATTTTTTATAATAATTAAAAAAATACAGATACACTAATAATTTTAAAATATTTATAAATAGATTTAAATATAAATAAAAAATAATTAATTTTTAAATAAATAAAAAAAAGAAGTAGTTATTCAATAAGATTATTTTATATTTTTTAGTTTTTGAAAAAGTAAATAAAAATATAGTAGATATTTTTATAATTATATGATATTATTATAATAGGTGGTTAGTATGATAAAATTTTTTTGGGTACCAAAAGAAGTTTGGTATTATGTAGTGTTTCCAATATTTGGAATTTTAATTTTTTATTTAATTTTTAATATGTTTTATAGTAGAAAAAAAGGAACTTATTATTATAATTATGTTGTAGATTATGTATATAGTTTATTAGGTACAATTTTTTGTGGATTATTATTTTGTTTATTACTTGGATATAGTATTGCAACTCTTCAAATATTAAGCACTAATAATTTAATAAAATTATATCCATTTCTTACTATATTATTAATAGTACTTCCTATAATACCTACAATATTTTTAATATATGTAATTTCTATTTTTTATAAAAATTTTAAAAGAAAACAAATTTTAGATAGAAATTTAGAAGCTAAAATAAACGGAGAAAAAATATACAATTTAGAATTAAAAAATGAAAATCAAGATGAAATAAAATCTGGTAATGATAAATCGATCTTATTACAAAAAGATAATGAATTAAATGAAGATTATGTAAATCTTGAAAAAAAGGATAACAATAATGTACAATTGGATTTTGAATCAGTCAATAATTTAGAAAATAGTAATTTTTTTGATAGCAGGAAAGAGTATGAAAATAATTATTCTTTTCAGGATCAACAATATCATAAGTTAGATGAAATTCAAGAAGAAATAAAAAAAACTAATAGTGATGACGAATTAAATATATCTAAAGAATTTGAAGATATGACTTTAAATATTGAATATGAAAATACAAATCATTATGATTCTGATTATAATCCCAGTCCTATAAAAATAAAAAAGGATAATAATATTAATGATAAATTAGATAATTAATTCGCTTTTGAAAATAAAACTGAAGAAAGAAACAATTATTATGTTGATAAGAAATTTGAAAAAAAGAAGTCAAATTAAATAATGATAATTATTGTAAGCATAATAATTACAATAATAAAACAGTATAATAAAAACTTAATAATGTAAGTAATAAGATCTTATTAACAAATAAGATTTTATTTTTAGATTTATAATAAGTATGGTATAATAAAAAATATCTTGTTAAATATTTAAATAAATGTTAAAATATCAATGCTTAATGAAAGGAGGATAAAATGAGTAAAATAAATATATTTGCTTTAGGAGGTTTAAATGAAGATGGAAAAAATATGTATGTTATTGAAGTTAATAAAGATATCTTTATTTTTGATGCAGGACTTAAGTATCCAATAGATAGATTACTTGGAATAGATTATATTATTTCTAGTTATGATTATTTAAAAGAAAATATTAAAAGAATAAAGGGAATCTTTTTATCACATGGACATGAATCTAATATAGGTGCTATGTCTGATATTTTGATGGATTTACCTGATATTCCAATATATGCAGCGAAATATACAATGGAGATGTTAAAAATTCAATTGAATATTGATGAGGTTAAAGCTAATAATTTAAATGAAATAAGATTTAATATTCCAATTAATTTTGGAGAAAACAGTATTTTTCCTATTCAAGTAACACATTCAATTCCAGATAGTACATTATATGTTTTAAATACTAAAGATGGAAGTATTGTATATACAGGAGATTTTATATTTGATCCAACAATGACAGGTCATTTTTCATGTGATATAGGACGTCTTGCTTATGTTGGAAAACAAAATGTTTTATGTTTAATGACGGAATCTATGTATGCTGAAAAACCTGGATTTACAACACCTGAACATCGTGTTGCTGGATTTATAAAGAAAGTATTACATGAAAATGAAGATAGGGTTATTATGAGTGTTCTTCCAGCCCATATTTATCGCATTCAAGAAATATTTGATGAAGTATCTAAAACTAATCGTAAAATTGTTATTATGGGTAAATTTTTAAATGATATTATTAATCGTTCTTTAGAATTAAAATACTTAACTATTAATAAAACTAAAATAGGGGATTTAAGTAATTTAAATGATAAGGGAGTAGTTGTTCTAGTAAGTGATTTAAAAGAAAAACCATATGCTAATTTAGAAAGAATACTAAAAGATAATGATAAATATATTAGACTAAAAGAAACTGATACTATTTTTATAACAGAACCTATGTATATGGGGGTTGAAAAAAGAATGGTTTTAATAATGGATGAATTTGCTAGAAAAAAAATAAATGTTATAGCCCTTTCTAATAAAGATCATTTATTATTTCATCCATCTAAAGAAGATTTAATGTTAATGATAGGGTTGATGAATCCAAAGTATTATTTTCCAGTTAAAGGAAATTATAAAGATCAAGTTGAAAATGGGAATCTTGCTTATAAATTAGGAATTCCCAAAGAAAATATTTTATTAAAACAAAATGGGGATGTTATTACTTTTGAAAATGGAAAATTAGTTGATAATCATAATCATATAAAAATTGATGAAGTATTAATAGATGGAAAAAGTCAAAATGACATAGGGGAACTTGTTTTAAAAGATCGTGAAATGTTAGCTGAAGCTGGTATAGTAATTGTTACAGCAACACTTGATAAAAAAACCAAAGAAATACTTGCAGGACCAGAAATATTAACAAGAGGATTTATATTTGTTAAAGATAATTTAGATATATTAAAAGAGAGTAGTGTTATCTCTGAAAGAGTAATAAAAAATAATATATCAAATAATTATGTTGATTATAATAATATTAAACAAGAAATAAGAACTACACTTGGAAAATACTTCTATGAACAAACAGATTGTCGTCCTATGATAATAACTGTTATAGGAGAAATCTAATGGATATACTTTCAATTATAATTTTGGTTTTAGTTGTTATCTTAATAGTTTTAAATATTATATTATTAATTAAATTAAAAAAGCCTAAAGATTCTACTATGGATTTTTTAGAAAGACTAGGTAGATTTGAAGTAAATATTAATAAAGAGATAAATGATTTAAAAGATAATTTGAATAAAGATATGACTATTCATTTTGATAAAGTAAATGATAAATTAGAATTAAAGTTAAATGAAATTAACAATAAAGTCAATACTAGAATAGATGAAAATTTTGAAAAAACAAATAAAACTTTTATAAATGTTTTAGAAAGATTATCAAAAATAGATGAAGCTCAGAAAAAAATTGATACTTTATCTGTTGATATAGTATCTCTTGAAAATATATTAACAGATAAAAAAACAAGAGGTATATTTGGAGAAATAAATTTATATAATATTTTAAAAAATGTTTTTGGTGATAAGAATGATTTAATTTATAAAACGCAAGTTAAATTATCTAATGGATATATTGCTGATTCTGTAATTTATGCACCTGATCCTTTAGGAACTATTGCCATCGATTCTAAATTTCCTTTAGAAAATTATCGAATAATGGTTGATAAAAAGAAAAGTGATGAAGCAAGATCAATTGCTTTTAAACAATTTAAAATAGATGTTAAAAAGCATATAGATGCTATTCATGATAAATATATCATTGAGGGGGAGACAAGTGATCAAGCAATGATGTTTATTCCAGCAGAAGCAATATTTGCAGAAATAAACGCTTATCACTCTGATTTAATAGAATATGCATATAGAAAAAGAGTCTGGTTAACAAGTCCAACAACTTTAATATCTACTTTAACAATGATTTTAATGATTATTCAAAATATAGAAAGAGATAAATATACAAGTATTATTCATGAAGAATTAAATAAATTAGGAATAGAATTTACAAGATTTAAAGATAGATTTGATAAATTATCTAAAAGTGTAGTAACTGTTAATAAAGATATTGAAGCATTTTCTATTACAACTGATAAAATAAAGAAAAAATTTGATAGTATATCAACTGTTAAAATAAAAGATGATAATTTAATAGATGAAGACTTATTATAAATAAGTCTTTTTTGTGTAAAAAAACAACCATATGGTTGTTAATAAGTAACTAATCTATATAAAGATATACTAGGATGATTAAAAAATCTTATATTAGATTCATTTCCAAGTCCATTAGAAATATAAAATTCTGTATCTTTTATTTTATAATAATCATTTTTGTATTTATGATTATCTAAAACTGGTTCTCCAAATAATTTGATTTCACCACCAAGAGTATCTCCTGCAAAAGCAATATTACAGTTAACATTTTCTAATATAGTATCTATTTCATCTGGATTATGAAGTAAGCAAATTGAAAATTTATCAGATTTAGTTTTTTCAAAATCTAAATTATTGGTATTAAATCCTATAATATCAATAGGAGTAGAGTCTTTATAAAAAATAGAATCTATTTCATTATTTAATAAGATAAAATTACTGTTTTCCATAATTAAATTGAAACTATCATCATCTAAATCACCTGTAACTGCATATTTTTTTATAGATGCGTTCATATTTTTAAAAAAGTTTTCTAATAATTCTATATCTTTTTTTGATAATTTATAATCTTTTCTTTTAATATCTCCTGTAAAAATTAAGATATCTGGTTCTAATTCATTTACTTGTTTAGTTATTTTTTCTAAATCATTTTTACTAAAACTATTATATAACAAATCACTTATTTGAACTATTTTAATTCCGTGAAATGAAGATGGAATGTTATTTTTTTCTATTCTATATTCTTTTACTAATACAACTTTAGCTCCAACAAACATACCTAAACATAAAATTAATAAAATAATTCCAAGTGTAATAGATAATATTTTAGATATTTTTAAAAATCTTTTTTTATTTTCTTCTTTAATAATTTTATCTTGTATCTTTTTATTTTTTTCTAATCTATTAATTATTATAGATGCTAATGTTAATACTCCATTATGTAACATATGAAAAAATATTGTTGAAAAAATATTATCTGTTTTAGCAAGGGCTGATGCAAATCCCCAACCTAAAGCTCCATATGGAACTATATAAAGAAAATCCCATGGTGTTTCTAATGAAAATACAACATGCAATAATCCAAATACTAATGCACTTACAAATATCATTATTTTTTTATTTTTAAAAATATCTCCTAGAGATTTACGAAATAACATTTCTTCTAAAAAAGGTGCTGTAAACGTTGCAGTTATAAAAGTTAATATAGGAGCTTTTCTTAACATTTCTTGAATTAATTGTTCATTATTTGCTTGATCAATTGGACTAAATTTCATTATTAAAAAGTTTGATACTAACATTATAATTAATCCAAACATATAATATTTAAAAGCAGGATCTACTCTTTTACCAAAATTCTTTATAAAATCAGTTATTTTTTCTTTTAAATATTTATGATAAATAATTACAACTATTATTATTACAAATAGAGAAGATAAAAGTGAATAAAATACTTGAGTATTTACATCTAATTTATCATAATCAATTGATAAATATTTAAATGGTATTAAATATACTAAATCTTTATATAAAAACAAAAAAAATAAACCAATAAATATAAATATATTCTTAATTCTTTCTAACATAATATCACCAAATATAATTTTATCATATAATAATAAAAAAAGATAACAATTTTTAAAAATAATCATTATCTTCATTATCCATATCAAAAAAATTAATATTTTCTTCTTCATCATTAACTAGTTCTACATCAATTATTTCAGGAATTTCATTTATTAAAGCTTCTTTTATACCATCATTTAAAGTAACCATCATTAAAGAACAATTAGCACAATGACCAAGAAATTTTAAATAACAAACTCCATCTTTAAAATCTATATATTCAATATCTCCACCATCATTCATTAAGTAAGGACGTAGTCTATTAAGAACATTTTCTATTTTTTCTTTCATTTTTATTTCCTATGTTTATTTACTTCTTCTTTAAAAGTATTTTCCATATTTAAATATTCTTTTTTACCATCAATTGCTTTTTGTCTTGTGTTATAAATTAATTTAACTAATAAATTTACATATTCTTTTTTATCAATTTTATTTTTATAAATAAAATCAACTATTTCATTTAGAGGTGCTTCTTTTTCAATTGTTCCAACTAAACTAGCATCCATATCAAAAATACTATTTCCATCAATTACTTGATTTTCTTTAATAGGAAAATATCTAGCATCAGTAAGTAATTCTCTATATTCATGTCCATCATTTTTGATAACACATCTTATTTTTGTATTATCATCAAAATCACTTGTTCTAACTTCTTCAGGATTAATAGCATATCCAAAATAATATTTATATTCCATAGATTCCCTTCTTTCGGCATATATTATAATTTATTTTGTTTAATTTGTCAAAAAATAATAATTATTTACAATATAACATATAATTATTTGGTGATATATTGAAAAAAATAATAGTCTTTTTTTGTATATTCTTTTTATTTCCAATTAAGTGTTTTGGTATAACAGATACATCTCATTCTAGTATCGTAATGGAAATTAATTCAGGAAGAATTTTATATCAAAAAAATAGTAATACAGAAAGGTTAATTGCATCTACAACTAAATTAATGACTTTTCTTATATCAATTGAAAAAATAGGAAATAGATTAGATGAAAAAGTTATAGTAGGTGATGAAGTATTAAAAATGTATGGAACAAATATGTATTTAAATTTAGATGAAGAAATAACTTATCGAGATTTATTATATGGACTAATGTTAAGATCAGGCAATGACGCAAGTGTCGTATTAGCAAAAAATACTGTAGGTGATATAGATTATTTTATAGAACTTATGAATTCAAAAGCTAAAGAAATAGGTATGATTAATACAATATTTAAAAATCCTCATGGACTTGATGAAGAAACTAAAAATTATTCTACTGCTTATGATTTGGCAATACTAACAAGATATTTATATTTAAATTATCCAATATATAGAGAAATAGCTGGTAGTAAATATTATGATTTTAAATCTAATATAAAATCATATTCTTTAGTTAATCGTTGTAAAATAATCTTTACTTATAAAAACATTACTAGTTGTAAAAATGGATATACACCTTTAGCTGGTAAAAGTTTAGTAACAACAGCAAGTAATAATGATTTAGAGTTATTAATAGTAACATTAGATGACTTTGATATTTATAATAATCATCAAAGATTATATGGCTATTATTTTAATTTATATAAGAATACTTTAATACTTGATAAAGATAATTTATATATTCCTAATATAAAAGATAAATATTATATAAAAAATAGTTTTTATTATCCAATAAAGAATAATGAAATAAACAATATAAGTAAAAAAATATTATTAGAAAATAAAAATAATAATTTAGGTAAAATACAAATATATTTAAAAGATAATTTAATACATGAAGAAATAATATATAAAGTTTTTTTAGACGATAATGTTTTTGATTTTTTAT
>CAMVLU010000054.1 GCA_947168405.1 uncultured Clostridia bacterium | reverse complement strand
AATAATAAAGCATTTACTTTAATTGAATTATTAGCTATTGCAGTATTATTAGGCTTACTATCATATGTAGGAATGACTGCATTTAGTGGATATATAGAAAAATCAAAAAAAGAAAATGAATTAAAAGTTAAAGAATTATTACTTTCATCAGCTAAAGATTATATAGAAGAAAATAATGACTTGGCACCTAAAGCAATAGGAGATTATTTAATTATTTCTGCTAAAGAATTAAAACAAAGTAAAAAATTAATTTCCAATATAAAATCATCAAAAGAAAAATCATGCTTAAATAACAGTTTTGTAAGAGTATATAAGTCAGAAGGAGTAGATTATTCATATACTGCTTATTTATATTGTGGTGGTGAAAAAAAACCTAATAAAATAGAAACACTTATGCCCATAATAAAAAAACTTGATTTTTCTAATATAGATGATATTTCTGAAACAAGTTTTACAATGACTTTAGAAGGCTCAGAAGATAAGAACAATCCATTAGAGATTGATAATTATAATTTTACAATATCAGCTATATTTGATAATAATGAATATCAAGAAATATATAATAGTGGATCTATTCCTGGTAATCATAATACATCGATTAGTAAAACACATAGATTGGTTGATTATATAGAGATGCTTAAAATAACAACTGTAAGAGTAAATGTTACAATTATAAATGAACAAGGTGGTATAACATCAATAACAAAACAAACTGAAATAAATAGTATAAAAGATCTTAGTGATACTATCTCACCAAAATGTACAAAAATTGAAAACGAAGCAAAACAAAATGAATGGATTAATAAAAATACTATTGATAATATAAGTGCAGGTTATAGAAAAATAACAGCAACATGTAATGATGGAGAAGGTAGTGGCTGTATAAAATCAACATTTACTAAATCATTCCCAAATAATGATATTTATAGAGGAGAAAAACATTATTATTGGGGCGCAGAGTATGCATATATTGAAATAAAAGACAAAGCAGGTAACTCTTCACTATTAAATTCCGAATCAAAAAAAAGTTGCCGTGTAAGAGTAAATGTAGATATATTATCTCCAAGAGTTGAAGTTACTGCTACAACAAACGATACTATAATAAAAACAGTATCTGCTGGAGGAGCAGATGAACAATATAATGAATATCCTATAAATGCAACTATAAAAGCTAATTCATATAATCTTAATAAATCTCCTAGAGATGATAAACTAATTTGGTTTAATGAAGAATATAAAGATGGAGTAATATATAAAGTAAAAGTAGGAGATAATCTTCATTTGTATAAATATACATGGGAAACAAATACAATTGGAATATCAAAAAAAGAATATAAAAAGAATAAAAATATTATTAATAATATAAACATAAATAATCCAGATGGAAAAGAAGAAACATTTAAAGAACAAGACTTAGAAAAAAATGATAATGGTTTAACTAATGCTGAATTTATTGTTCAATTAAAAGCTGAAGGAATTAGATATGGAAAATTAACAGTATATGATATAGCAGGTAATAAAACAATAATTAATATTTATGCAAATATTGATAGAACTAGACCTGATATTCCACCTGTTGTTGTTGCTAAAACATTAAAAAGAAATAATATAAAAGAAGAAGAAGATCAAGATTATAATTTAAATAATTGGACTAATAAATATGTAAAAACATATATAAGTAAAAATTATCATATAGATTCCATATCTGGTTTTGATACGACAGAATATGAAGTAAGAGGACATGGTGTATCTATAAATGAGAATGCAACTAAAAAAGGAGAAAATGAATTTATTTTTGATTCACACTATCAAGGAAAAAATTATATAAGATATAGAACATGTGATAATGCGAATAATTGCTCTTTATATGGAGATAATATAGAAATATGGTTAGATACAATATCACCTACATGTGAAGTGAAGCAAATTGTAAATAAAATTTCTGAAGAAGCAGATGGAGTTTTATCAGCAGCTGGATGGGCAGGAATAGGTGAGTCAATAACAGTAACTGGATTATGTAGTGATCAAGATTCTGAAAATAGGGGTAGTGGTTGTGTAACCAAAAAAATAGAAACTGAATATAAAGATTCAATAAATACATCTCATGCAGGACCAGGAGGAGATAATAAAGGTGGATCACTTAAAGATAATGCAGGTAATGAAGTAATATGTTCCAATAATGAAATAGTAAAAATAGATCATAATTCTCCATTATGTAATGTTTCAATAGAATATGAAATTACAGATAATAGTAAAGGAGATGGAAAATTATCATCAAGTGGATGGTTAAGCAAAGGGGAACAAGCAGTAGTATCTGCAAAATGTAGTGAAACATCTGGAATAAATTCAGGATGTGTAACAAATACATTTTCTAAAACATATAATTTTGAAATAGAAATAGATAATGCAGGAGCGGTAAATATTGGTGAAGGTGGAATTGTAAAAGATGCCGCTGATAATATAGCTAGTTGTCCAGCAAATAAAGTAATAAAAATTGATCAGACAAATCCAGAATGCAATTTATCAATCTCATATGAAGGGGGAGATAAAAAAACACATGATGGAACAGAATCAGGTTGGCTAAGTAAAGGAGAAACAGCTAGAGTAACTGCAACATGTTCTGATTCTGGGGGAAGCACGTGTCAAACACCTACTTTTAGTAAACTTTATCAAACTGACAAAATATTAAATACAACAACTGCTGGAGCTGGAGGAGATGGTATATCTAAATATGTTTCAGATACTGCTGGAAATAAAAAAATATGTGGATATAAAACAGTAAGAATTGACTCAATAGCACCGACTTGTCACACAGAAAATTGTAATAATACTTCATGGTCTAAAAATGATAGAATAATTAAATATGGATGTCAAGATATAAATGGAAGTGGTTGCTCTACACAACAATTACAATCTAAAACTATTTCTAATACAACAAAATCATTTGATATAGAGCAATATGAGATATCAGATATAGCTGGAAATACAAGAACTTGTACACCAAACTGTAATGTATTAGTTGATAAGAATAAACCAACAGGAGCATGTTCTATAAAAAATAATAAAATAGTGGTTGATTCAAAAAATGATGAGCATAGTGGCATATCCAATATATTATATATGTCAAGTAAATCAAATAAAAAGCAATCCGAAACATCGAAAAATTGGAAAGAAGAAAATACCTTAGATAATGATTGTGATAATACATATTATGGACATATTAAAATTATAGATAAAGCAGGAAATGAAGAAACTGTTATATGCTCTAATAGTTATAAAACCAAATCATGTTGTGACGAGAATAATCCATGGAATTGTGAGTGGAAAACAGCCTGTAGAGAAGGTAATACCTATATTTATACATCTTCAGAAATGACAACTTATGCTGGGACAGTTTATCATAAAAAAGGATCTAAATGTAGTGATAAATTATATCTAATAGATGGGAATAAAAGCAATAGAGTATATGTTCATTCTCCATGTAATAAAGCAAAGTGGTTTAAAGCGGCTAATAAAACAAAACCAATTGCATATATCTATTCAAACTGTATAGGCGAAGAAAATGAGTATTGTTCAAATAGTACTTGTCCAAAATAAAATATCATACATTTATTGTATAAATTTAAAAATTAATTTATAATTAATAACATAGAAGGTGACAAAATGATAAATAAAAAAGGTTTTACAATGGTAGAATTATTAGCAACAATTGTTTTAGTAGGAATACTATCTGTAGTTGCAATATCTTCAGTTAATGGAATAATTGGAAAAACAAAAAATGAAAAATCTACTCAAGAAAAAAACACTGCTATTATGGCAGCGAAAAGTTATATTCAAATGAATAAAGAGCGTGCTCCAAAATTAAATGGGGAAATTGTAAAAATCACTTTTGCAGAATTAAAAGATGCGAAATATTTAACTGAAGATATAGTTAATTCAAGTGGTGCATCATGTATGAATAATTCATATGTAGAAATAGAAAAAGTAAAAGATGATAATTATAAATACAGTGTACATATATATTGCGGTGGTGAAATGCCACCAGGAGATGTAGACTTAGATGAACCGGTATTAAAAAGTGAAATAGTATTTTCAAACTTAAATAATCCAAATATATCAAGTTTTTCATTCACGATTGCTGGTTCAGAATCAGATGAAGATATTGGAATATCATCATATTCATATATTATTTATACTAAACAAATAGGACAATCAGATTATATGGAAGCATATAATTCTGGACCTAAATCTGGTAAAAATAATTATTCTATATCAGTAAATGAAACTATAAGTGATTATGTTAATTTATCTGGTGCAACTGCAATAAAATTAACAGTAATAGTTAGAAATGAAATTGGAGGAGAACTAATACAATCTCAAGAATCAACTATTTAAACCACTAAAGAGAATGCAAAGTTCTCTTTTTTTTTAAAGTGAATGTAAAGCAATAAAAAATATTAACTATAAGTACTAATATTATATAAATATGTTAAAATAAAGACGAAAAGGAAGAAATATAATTAAAGAAAATAATAAAACAAAAAAAAGGAAATGTAGGATACACTCCAGTATTACATAATATTAATACTACTTTGGGACAACAAGATGCATCTAAGAAATGTAAATCATATGGTAAACTAGAAGGTATTTCAGAAATTATAAGTTTAATACAAGGATATCATATAGTATTAGCAAGAAAAGCAGATGGAACTGTAATTAATTTATCTGATACATTTAAATCAACTGGTTATTTTAAATAAAGAAAAGAATCTAAGATTCTTTCTTTTTTAATATTTATTTAGGAATATAATATAAAAAAAGATATAGGAGAATATTAATGATAACGCCAGTATATATAATTTCACAAATAATCACAGTAATTTATGTAGCATTACTAAATTCAAGCTATTTTTTGAAAGAAAGAATAAAAATATTAATCGCAAACCTTTTAGCTCATACCGGTCAAACAATTGCCATGGTATAGGAGCCACAATGGCATTTATAATTACTATTATTTTAATTCTAACTTTAACTAAATTTACATATAACGGTTATTTAAGTCTACTATCAGTCGTAGCTACTTTAGTATTAACTTATGGACTATGGCAAAAAAATGTAATAAGATACAAATTTTTGAGTATAGTAGCTGGATTATTATGGTTAGCATATAATATTTTTATTATGAGTATTATGGGTATCATATTAGAAATAACTATTATAGTATTTTCAACAATAGGATTTATAAAAGATATTAAAGTAAACAAAGAAAGAAATATGTTATAATTAAATAGGTGGTTATATGGAAAAGATAATTATATGTCCTAATATTTATAAACTAAAATTACTTGAAAAATTAAATAATAATAAAGAACTACATAGTATTAAATTTATGACTAAAAAAGAATTTATAAATAACTATTATTTCTCATATAATGATAATGCTATATATTATTTAATGAATAAATATAATTTTAATTTAGATGTAACTAAAGTATATCTAAATAATTTATATATAATAGATACTAATAAAGACTACAATAATAAAAAACTATTATTCTTAAGAGATATAAAAAAAGAATTAATAGATAATAATCTATTAATTTTTAATAATTTATTTAAAAATTATATAAAAGATAAAACTATAGAAGTATATAATTATTATGATTTAGATAAATATGAAGAATTAGCCTTAAATTATAAATTAGATATTCAAAAAGTAAAAATAAATAATAAAGTATTAGAATTTAATACGATAGAAGAAGAAATTAATTATGTTTGTATAAAAATAATCGAATTATTAAAAAATGGAGTAGATATAAATAAGATATTTTTAACAAATGTATCTAATGACTATTTATATATAATAAAGAATTTATTTAATTATTATAATATCCCAATTAATATTAATTATAAAGATTCTATTTATGGCAATAAAATAGTACAAGATTTTTTAAAAACAAAAGAACTAGACTTAGAAGATTCTAATAAGAATAATATAAATAAAAAGATAATTAATATATTAGAAGAATTATCTAATATTGATGAAAATAATCCAATTTATAATAAGTTATTAATAGATAAATTAAAAAATACATATACTGATCCAATAATAAAAACAAACTCTGTTAATATAAGAGATATTTATAATTATGAATTTAATAGTGATGACCATGTCTTTTTAATAGGATTTAATCAAGATATATTACCAGTAATGAGAAAAGATATTGATTTTATTTCAGATTCAATAAAAGATGAAGTAGACATGTATAAAACAAATTATCTTAATAGTAGAGAAAAAGATATAGTAGCCTACTTATTAAGTAAAATAAAAAATTTATATTTAAGTTATAAATTAAATACTCCATTTAAATCCTTTTACAGATCCCCTCTTATCAATGATCTTAGTATAGATGTAGAACATATATCTAATGATAATTGGTCCCTTTCTAATACTTATAATAAAATAAGATTAGGTGAAATGCTTGATTATTATTATCTATATGGAGAAAAGGATAAGTATTTAAAAGAATTAAATACACATTATGATATCAAGTATAAAGAATATAATAATGATTATAGTGGCATTAATAATGACATTTATTTAAAGAATTTACCATATCCACTAAAACTATCTTACACTTCTATAAATAGTTATAATGAATGTAATTTTAAATATTATATCAACTATGTATTAAAATTAAATAAATATGAAGATAGTTTTGCTGCATATATTGGTTCTTTATATCATAAAATACTATCTTTATGTCTAAATCCAGGATTTGATTTTAATAAAGAATATTTAAAATATATAGAAGAAAAAGAACTAAGTTTAAAAGAAAAGATACTATTAGTTAGAATAAGAAAAGATTTAGAAGATTTCATTAATATATTAAAAAAACAACAAACTCTTACTGGCTATGATAATTTCTATTTTGAAAAGAAATTTAGTGTATCAATTAATAATGAAGTTTCAATTGAGTTTGTTGGCTACATAGATAAAATTATGTACTATAAGAATATGGAAGATACATATTATTCAATAATTGATTATAAAACAGGAAATATTGATACAAATATTGAACCAATGAAATACGGTCTTCATATGCAATTACCTGCATATTTATATTTAGTTAATTATTCAAAAGAAATATCTAATCCAATATTTACAGGTATTTATTATCAAAATATATTATATGATTATCCAACATGGTCCAAAAATTTAGAAAAAGAAAGAAACGATAAATACTTATTAAAAGGATACTCAACTGATAAAACTGATATTTTAGAAAGATTTGATTCTACATATCATGATAGTGAACTAATAAAAAGTATGAAATATAATCCAGATAAAGGTTTTTCTTCCCATACAAAATTAATTAATGACGATACTATGTTTGAGTTAATTAAATATACTAAAAATAAAATAGATGAAAATGTAAATGACATCATATCAGGAAAATTTGATATAAATCCTAAAGTATATGGTAACGAAAACATTTCATGTAAATACTGTCAGTTTAAAGACTTATGTTTCATGAGACCTGATAATATTAAATACTTAGAAAAAGTAGATAATTTAGACTTCTTAGGGGGTGAAGAATAGTGGCATGGACAAAAGAACAAGAAGAAGCTATTAATACCGAAGGAACTAATATTATTGTATCAGCAGGAGCTGGTTCAGGAAAAACTGCAGTACTAACTGCCAGAGTACAAAGAAAATTATTAAGTGGAGTTCATATTAATGAATTACTAGTTTTAACATTTACTAATGCTGCAGCAGCTGAAATGAAAGAAAGAATAAGAAAAACAATTAATAAGACAGAAGGACTAGAAAATGAAAAAGATTTAGTTGATTCTGCTTATATTACTACATTTGATTCATTTGCTTTATCAATAGTAAAAAAATACCATACATATTTAAACATAACTAACAAGATAAAAATAACTGATCAAGCAATAATAGATATAAAGAAAAATGAAATATTAGATGAGATTTTTGATGAATATTATTTATCTCCAAAGAAAAAATTTTTAAATTTAATTAATAATTTTTGTCTTAAAGATGATAAAAATTTAAAAGATAGTATATTAAATATATATAAGAAAATTGAATTAAAATATGATAAAGATTTGTTTTTAGATGAATACTTAAATAATTTTTTTACAGATTATAAAATAAATGAATATATAAAAGAATATACATCTATTCTTATGTCTAAAAAAAGAACAATTAGAGATTTAATAAATAAATTAGATGAATATTTTGATGGGGATTTTGTAGCAAAAGTAGAAGATTCATTATCCAAACTATTAAAAGCAAAGTGCTATGATGATTTTAAAGAATTAGATATTAAAACAGTAGTAGTACCAAAAAATAGTCCTGAAGAAGGGAAAAGAATAAAATCAACAATATTTGAAATAGTAAAACAAATAAAAGGATATTGCATTTATGATTCAGAAGAAGAAATAAAAGATGAAATATATTCTACTAGAGAAAATGTGGAAGTTATAATAGAAATATTAAAAGAATTAAATAAAAGATTAAATACTTATAAATTAGAAAATGAAATATTTAATTTTAATGATATTGCATATCTTGCAATTAAAGTAGTATTAGAAAACTATGATATTAGAGAAGAATTAACTAATAGTTTTAATGAAATATTAGTAGATGAATATCAAGATACTAATGATACTCAAGAAAGATTTATTTCTTTAATATCTAAAAATAATGTCTATATGGTTGGTGATATAAAACAATCAATATATAGATTTAGAAATGCTAATCCATATATATTTAAATCTAAATATGATTCATATAGTAATTCTAATAAAGGTATAAAAATAGATCTACTTAAGAATTTTAGATCTAGAGATAATGTTTTACAAAATATAAATTTATTATTTGATTTATTTATGGATGATGAAATAGGTGGAGCAGATTATAAAGTAAGTCATAGAATGATATTTGGTAATAATACATATATAAATGAAGGTAAAACAGATCAAAATTATGATATGGATATTATTACATATAATGATAAAGAAATAGATGTTTCAAAAGATGAAGAAGAAGCTTTTATAATTGGTAATGATATTAAAACTAAAATAGAAAATAAATTCCAAATATTTGATAAAGACAACTTAATATTAAGAGATGTTGAATATAATGATTTTGTAATTTTATTAGATAAAAGTAAAAATTTTGAATTATATAAAAAAGTATTTGAATACTTACATATACCAATATCCATATTAAAAGATGAATCATTAAATAATGATCAAGATATTTATATATTTAGAAATTTATTAAAATTAATTATATGTATTAGAGAAAATAGATATGATATAGATTTTAAATATAATTTTACATCTATTTCAAGAAGTTTCTTATTAAAAATAACAGATGAAGAAATATATAATTATTTTATAAATGATAATTTTAAAGATAGTAAATTATATAATATTTGTTATGAATTATCTAAATTAATTGACTATTTAACTCCAACAGAATTTTTTAGAAAAGTACTTGATACATTTAATTATGAAGAAAAATTATTAAGTATAGGTAATATTAAATCTTATAGAGTAAGAGCTGAATATATATATAATTTAATTAGTTCATATTCAGAAGAAGGTATGACTATTTATGATTTTATTAATTATTTAGAAAATATCTTTAAAAATGATTATGATATTAGTTTTAATATAAATACAACTTCTAGTAATAGTTGTAAAATAATGACTATTCATAAATCTAAAGGATTAGAATTTCCAATATGTTACTATGCAGGATTTTCATCAAGATTTAATATAAGTGAATTAAATGAAAGAATACTATTTGATAATAAATATGGAATTATTATTCCAAAAGTAGATAATTATTATAAAGATACTATTTTAAAGACTTTATTAAAGATAAATACAAAGAAAGAAGAAATATCTGAAAGAATAAGAGTTTTATATGTAGCACTAACTAGAGCTAAAGAAAAGAT
>CAMVLU010000053.1 GCA_947168405.1 uncultured Clostridia bacterium | reverse complement strand
AATCCTCTAATTAGAAACTATTTATAAACTGTCCAACTTTTGGGGTTCAGTTCATTTTGTAAGTTTTTTAATACTTTTATCTATTAAAACAGAAACTTCTATTAAATCTTCATAAGGTTTAGCATAAGTAAATCTTCCTATAATATCATTTTTATTTGGCCAAAGACATCCACTTCCTAATATATAACGAAGTTTAATTGTTTTATAAAAATATTTTAATAAATCAAATTCATTATTGATAGTTATATTTTCTCCTTGAAGTCCTTTTAATTCATTAAAATTAAGTAGTAAGAAGAAACCAGAAAGAGGTTCCAAATTTTTCATGATGTTAACACCACTTATTCCATTATCTAAAAGATTATAATATTCTAAATCTTTAGTATGTTCTTTTAATAAATTTAAAACTTTTTTTCTCATAGTTAAATCATTTATACTGTCTATTCCCATAATTAAAGATTTAAACAAGTTATAACGATTTAGATATTCTTGTCTTAATTCGTTAAAATATTTAATATATTCTTTATTTCGATAATCTGAGCTATTATATGCACCTTTTAAAGCTTCTCCAATGATAGCAGGAACTGCATCCCTTGTTTGGAATATTTTATTAACAATTTCTCTGATAATTATTTCATCTGCAACCACAAAACCTGATCTTAAAGATGCCATTCCATATGATTTACTTAATCCAAATAAACTAATAGTATTTTTAAACATATGAGGAATTGTCGAAATTGGTAAGGCTTTTTCAGATTCATTGTAGGAGATATCTCTGTATACTAAATCATCAATTACAAATACTCCATTGTTAAGACAAACATTTCCAATTTTTTCTAATCTTTTATATTCACTTTTTCCCATAACTTTTCCAGTTGGATTATTAGGATTAGCATTTAAATAAGCAACTACTTTTGGAATATAACTTTTTCCTTTATATTTTATTTCTAATTCTTTATTTAATTTAATTATTAAGTTATTTAAATCATCTGGATTAGGTAAATAATTATCTTCTTCTTTTAAAGGTAAAACTACAATATCAGCACTTATTCTTTCAGGACGAATAGCAAATAATCCATAATTAGGACCAGGAACAATTACAACATCATTTGGTTTAGTAATTACATCAAGTATCATTTGAAAAGCATGACTTGTTGCAACTGTAAAAGTTAAATTATGTTTGGATAAACCAACTTCATTAATATCATTAAAAGAATATGGATCATCATTTCTAAACCCTTCCTGCACTAAATATTTAACAAGTTCTTCTCTTATGTTATCATCACCTTCAGAATAAGGATAACGATGAACACTTCCATTTTCAATATAATCATGCATAGCTTTTTTTACAGGAGGAAAAGCTTTATAATTAAGAGGATCTCCACTTGTAAAATTATATTCTTTTTTATTGTTATCAAATCTTGTAGCGATTAAACTATCATATAAAGAAAATCCATCAACAATTTTTTGAATTTCTTCTGAATAATTACCAACTTTTCTTTCTCCAACTGATGGGAATCCATCATGTCTTTTACTTAGATATGGATGTAACTCTAATATTCTTTCTAAACTTTTTATTTCTTTCATAAAACACCCCTTAAATATGGCTGATATTATAGCATAAATAGCATATATAGTCAATTATTTATTTAATAATTAAATTTAAAAAGATAATTACCTATTTTTGTGTTAGAATAGTTATTAGGGGGGATATCATGAAGGATGTTGAAGCAATAAAAAATAAATTAGTTTTCTTAGAAATTAAAGAAAAAGAATTATTAATATTAAAATTAAAAAAATTAATAAATAAAGAATTAGTTGATAATAAAGAAATTAATTATCAATATATTATTGATTTAATGACATTTTTAGTTGAATTTAGAAATTTAAATGATTATATAAAAGAAATAGATATAGAAATAGATACATTAGATAAAAGTCAAGGATGGGGAGCATATTTACCTGGTCAAACAAAGATAGAAATTAATCTATGTAATATTATTGATGATTTAAAAAAAAGTATTCGAGGACTTGATGATGAATTAAAAAAAATATTTTTATTTGCAAGAGTATTTATAACTTGTTTTCATGAAATAGAACATGCTAATCAAATAAAAATATGTATAGATAATGAAGATAATATAGAAACAATTATATTAAGAAATAGTATGTCTTATCTTTTGGGAAAAGAATGGGAATTAGAATTAATAAATAAAGGTTATAATGCTTTTGAAGTTCCTCAAATAATTAAAAATCAAAAAGATTTAGAATATTATAATGATGAATTATATTTAATAAATCCATCAGAACATCTTGCTGAAATAAAAAGTTCTTTTATGGCACTTTGTTCTTTTTCTCAATATTTTAGTAAATATCCTTTTTTAAAAAGAGATTTAATGTATTATTTTTATAATTCTTTATTAAGTGGATATGAAAAATGTAGTAGTCCAACTAAAGTATTTATAGAAGAATATACTAAAATAAATGATTTAGATAAAATAGAAGAATTATCTAAAGAATTAAATACATTTGAAAAAGCTTTATATGGTTTAGAATTAAGTAGAAAAGAAAAAGCAAAATTAAAACAAAAAAGAAATTATTATTACCGAGGATATTAAAGATTTTTTCTCAAAAATAAAAATATATGCTATAATGAGATGGAGGTAAAATATTATGTATGATGTAATAATAGTTGGAGCAGGACCAGCTGGATTATTTGCTGCTTACGAACTAATAGAAAAAAATAAAAATTTAAAAGTATTACTTGTTGATCAAGGTAAATTTGCTGAACATAGGGTTTGTTCTATGAATAAATATGGAACAAAATGTTTAAATTGTAAACCTTGTCAAATATTATCAGGATATGGAGGAGCAGGAACTTTTTCAGATGGTAAATTAAATTATGTTCCAAAACTTGGTAAAAGTGATTTATATAAATATATGACTTCAGATGAAGCAGAAAAATTACTTGAAGATACTGAAAATATATTTAATAAATTTGGAATGGATTCAGATGTTTATCCAACTAATATGGAAGAAGCTTTAAGATTAAAAAAAGAAATTGCTAAACTTGGAGCAAAATTATTAATTATTAAACAAAAACATTTAGGAAGTGATAAATTACCTGGTTATATAGAAGCATTTACTAATTATTTAAAAGATAATGGTGTAAAAATAGTTGAATCTACGGAAGTAATTGATATTGAAGATCATAAAGATAAAATAACTATTCATGCTAAAAAGAATAAAAGAAATGTTGATTATGAAGGAAAATATGTAATAGTTGCACCTGGTAGAACTGGAGCTAAATGGATTCAAAGTATAGCTGATAAATATAAAATACCATATCTATCTCAAAGTATTGAAATAGGTGTTAGAGTAGAAGTAAGAAAAGAATTATTAGAAGATCTTTGTAGTGTTATCTATGATCCATCTATATTTATTAAAACAAAAACTTATGGAGATGAAATAAGAACATTTTGTACTAATCCTGGAGGTTATGTAACTAAAGAAAATTATTATGGTTATATATGTGTAAATGGACATGCTTTAAAAGAAAAGAAATCAAATAACTCTAATTTTGCTTTTATTAGTAAAGTTAATTTAACTGAACCAGTTACTAATACAAGAGAATATGGAGAATCAATTGCAAGAATTGCTAATGTATTAGGTGACTCTAAACCTATTATTCAAACATTAGGAGATTTAAAAAAATTTAGAAGAACTAGAGAGAGTAGACTTGATAAACAGTTTATTACTCCAACTTTAAAAGATTGTGTTCCAGGGGATTTAGCTTTAGTAATGCCTCATCGAATTATTACAAATATCTTAGATGGACTTGAAGCACTTGATAAAATAATTCCTGGTGTTAATAATGATGAAACACTTTTATATGGACCTGAAATAAAATTCTTCTCAAATGAAATAGAAACAAATAATCAATTTAAAGCACTTGATCATAATATTTATTTTATTGGAGATGGAGCAGGTAAAGCAGGTAATATAGTAATAGCTGCTGCAACAGGTTTAGTTGCAAGTCGTGATATATTAAAAAATATAAAATAGTTGTATCATATAAAATTGACAAAAAAATATATTTATGATATTATTAATATGCAAAGAAATATTGCATATAATAAAAATGAGGAACATTTAAATTCGTAAGTGAATGTCATCCTCAAATAATTAGAGTTTGGCACTCTCTTAATGAGTGCCTATTTTTTTAATATTAGAACCAATAAGGTAAAAATATATAAAATTATAGTAATGAATCTTAAGACTTTTAAAATAAAAGTTTTTGTTTTCATATTTCTACCTTTCATTAAAAGAATAGGAGGATGACACTCACATTAAATGTTCCTATATCAATAGTATCACATATGCAAATAATATGCAACAAAATATTTTAAATAATAAAAAAGTAACATTCAATTTTTGCATGTTGGATGTTGCTTGTTATATATTGGTTTCACCTAACATTACTTGTTAGGTAATTTTTTTTATTTGTTTTATAATCATATTATGATATAATTTGATTATAAAATGTTTGGAGGATGTAGATATTATGAAAAGAAAAAATATAATATGTTTGATAATTATTTTTGCTATTACTTTTATTAGTTTTATATGTTGTGTGAGTGCTTTACTATATCCTAATATGAAAAATAATAGTCCAACGTATTCGTATGTTTTAGATGAATTAAATAAATATAACTGTAAGATAGAAGAAAAAAACAATACTGAAGGAATAAATTATTTCTATAAAACAACGGATGATTGTGATTTTAATATTCAACTAATAACTTTTTCTGATTTAAAAATTAGAGATGAATATTATAATAATTATCTTATAGATGTCAACAATAATGGAAAAATAATAGGAGGAGAAAAAATAAATATTAATATAGGAATTTTATTTTTTAGTAGAGAAACAAATGGAGATAATTATAAATCTGTGTCATTAAAAAATAATTCAATATTATATATAAATACTGAACTTAAAAATAGAAATAAAGCATTACAAATAAAGAATGAGTTAGGGTATAAATATGAACCAAATTGGAATAATATTAAATATTTTATAATACCAATTATTTCATTTAGTTTAGGTATCGTTTATTTAATATATATTTCACTAAAAAAGAATAAGAAAAATATATGATTAATAAATTTTAATTTATAGAATTATATAAAATAGTATCGCACATTTATATTATATTTAATATGAATGTTTTTTTTAATAAACAATTTACTTAAATATTAAAAAATGCTAAAATGGAATAGGAGAGTGTTATTATGTTAAAAGACTTGAAAGTAGTATTTATGGGTACACCTGATTTTTGTGTTCCTATTTTAGAAAGTTTAATAGAAAATTGTAATGTAATTGGTGTTGTATCTCAACCAGATAAAGAAGTAGGAAGGAAAAAAGAAATTAAATTTTCTCCTATTAAAGAAGTAGCTTTAAAAAATAATTTAAATATATTTCAACCAATTAAAATAAAAACAAATTATCAAGATATATTAGATTTAAATCCTGATATTATTATTACCTGTGCTTATGGACAAATTATACCTAAAGCAATACTTGATTATCCTAAATATGGATGTATAAATGTCCATGCTTCTTTACTTCCAAAATTAAGAGGAGGTGCTCCAATTCATCATGCAATAATTGATGGGTACAATGAAACTGGTATAACAATCATGTATATGGATGAAGGAATGGATTCAGGAGATATAATTGAACAATCAGTTACCAAAATAGAAGATTCTGATACAGTTGAAACTCTTCATGATAGATTAAGTTTAATGGGAAGAGATTTATTAATTAAAACATTACCTAGTATAATAGACGGAACAAATAAAAGAATTAAGCAAGATGAAAAAGACGTAACATTTGGATATAATATTAAAAGAAAAGAAGAGTTAATTAATTTTAATAAAACTAGTCGTGAAGTATTTAATCATATAAGAGGTTTAAATCCTTTTCCAGGTGGATATTTTACCTTAAATAAAAAAACAGTTAAAGTTTATAAAGTTAATGAAATAAATGATAATAAATATCAAGATAAAGAAAATGGAGAAATAGTTAAAATTGATAAAGAATCATTTTATATAAAAGTTATAGATGGATTAATACAAGTATTAGAAATTAAATTTGAAGGTAAAAAGAAAATGAAAGTTCAAGATTTTTTAAATGGAAATCAAAATAATTTATTAGGAATAATTGTTAATAAAGGAGTAAATAATGAAAAATAATAATAAAAATAATAATGAAATTACTATTAAAACGATTTGGAAATGGTTAAGATCAAAAAAAGGAAAAAGATATTCTTTTGTAATATTTTATATTTTCTTTTTTATATTTTTATATATTTTTATGAATGTTGATTTAAAAACAGATACTACTAAAAAAGAAGAAACTCCTAAAGAAGATACTTCTGCTTTAACAAGTTTACCTTTTGTAACATCTAATTTAGAAAATAGTAATTATTCTTTTACTTACAATATTACTTGTCCAAGTAAAACAATTTATAATGTTAAAAAAGAAGATAAAATATATACTTTTTCAATAGATAATAATGATTATAAATATGAACTTATAAATGGAGAATTAACAACTAATGAAGAAAAAATAAATTATGTAGATTTTTCTAATATTTATTTTTTAAAACAAGTTATTAAGAATAGTAAATACATATCAGAAACAAAACTTGCTGAAAGTGAAGAATATATTTATACATATGAAATAAATAATAATACATTAATAAATTATTTAGATGAAGAATTAAATGTTTTAGAAACAAGTGAAATTAAAGTTAAAACAAATAGTAAAAAAATAATTAAAGAAATAGAAATAAATATTAAAGGAGAAAATATTTGTATAATAAAAGAACAAGTGGAGGAATAAAATGAAAAAAATTGTTTTAATAGATGGTAACAATTTAGTATTTAGAAGTTATTATGCAACAGCTTATAATGGAACTTTAATGAAAAATTCTAAAGGTTTTCCAACAAATGCTTTATATGGACTTATTAATATGTTAAATAAGATAATAACTGAAGAAAATCCTACTCATATCATGATGGCCTTTGATAAAGGAAAAACTTTTAGACATTTAAAATATGATGGTTATAAAGCAGGAAGAAGTGAAACACCTAATGAATTACTACAACAATTTAGTGTTGCTAAAGAAATATCTCTTGCAATGGGAATTAAATATTTTGAAATAGATAATTATGAAGCTGATGATATAATTGGAACATTTTCTAATATGATAAATAAAAGTGATGATTTAGAAGGATTAATAGTTTCTAGTGATAAAGATTTAATTCAATTAATAACTGATAAAGTTCATATGAAAGTTTTAAAAAGTAAAGATTCTCTTTTAATGGATAAAGATAAATTTAAAGAAGTATATGGACTTGATGATCCTAAAAAAATGATTGATTTAAAAAGTTTAATGGGAGATTCAAGTGATAATATTCCAGGTGTAAAAGGAATTGGAGAAAAAACAGCTATTTCACTACTTCAAAAATATAATACTTTAAATGGAGTATATAATAATATTGAAAATGTAAGCCCTAGTATCAAGAAAAAACTTGAAACTGATAAAGAAAATGCTTATATGAGTTATGATTTAGCAACTATTTATAAAGAAGTTCCAATTGATTTAAATTTAGATAATATAGAATATAAAGGAATAAATAAAGAAGAATATAAAAATTTATTAACAGAGTTAGAATTTTATTCATTTTTAAAAAAATTAGATGAAGAACCTAAAGAAGTAAAAGAAATAAAATATGAAATAATAAATGATTTAAATAAATTAAAATTAGTTGAACCATATAGTATTTATTTAGAAACATTAGGTTATAATTATCATATAGATAATCCTTTAGGAATTAGTATTACAGATAAAAATAATTCATATTATATTCCGTTTGATTTAATAAAAAATACAAATATCTTTTTTGATAATAAGCAAAAATATACATATGATTTAAAAAAATTATTATATGTTTTTGATAAATATAATATTAAAATAGATAAAAAAATAGATGATGTAATGTTAATATCTTATTTATTAAATAAAAATATTAAAACAGATGTTGCAGTTCTTGCTAATACATATGATTATCAAGTTAGATTCTATGATAAGATATATGGAAGTGAAATAACTATCAAAGAACCAAGTGATGATACTTATATAAAAGATATAGTATTAAAATCAATGTTTTTATATCATGAATTTAATAATATCTATGATGAATTAACTAAAGAAGAAATGGTTGATTTATATAAAAATATTGAACTTCCTTTAACATATGTATTAAAGAAAATGGAACAAAATGGATTTTTAGTAGATAAAGATTACTTAATTAAATATGGTGAAGATCTTGAAAATAAATTAAAAATAATTGAAGAAAAAATATATAATTTAGCAGGAATGAAATTTAATATTTTATCACCTAAACAATTAGGAGAAGTATTATTTATTAAATTAGAAATTCCTTATCCTAAAAGAGTAAAAGGATCATATTCTACAAGTAAAGAAATTCTAGATAAATTAAAAGATAAATATGAAATAGTTAATTTAATACTTGAATATAGAACTATTTCGAAAATGAATTCTAATTATGTAATAGGTTTAATAAATGAAATATTAGATGATGGAAAAATACATACTATTTATAATCAAACATTAACAAGAACAGGAAGACTATCATCAGAAAGACCCAATTTACAAAATATACCTATAAGAGATGAAATGGGTAAATTAATTAGAAAAGGATTTATTCCGGAAAATGGTAATAAAATAATATCTTTTGATTATTCTCAAATAGAACTTCGTGTATTTGCATCAATGGCTAATGCTACTGATATGATTCATGCTTTTCAAAATGGTATAGATATACACACGAAAACTGCTAGTCAAATATTTCATGTAGATTTAAAAGATGTAACTAAGGATATGAGAAGAAAAGCTAAAGCTGTAAACTTTGGAATAATATATGGAATATCTAGTTTTGGTTTATCAGAAGACTTACAAATAAATGTTAAAGAAGCCAAAGACTTTATTGATAATTATTTAAAAGCATTTCCAGGGATTAAAGACTATATGAATAAATTAATACATGATGCTTATAATAATGGTTATGTTAAAACTTTAATGAATAGAAAAAGAATAATTGATGAAATAAAAAATAAAAATTATATAATTAGACAAAGTGGAGAAAGAATGGCTTTAAATACGCCAGTTCAAGGAACAGCTGCTGATATTTTAAAAAAGGCTATGGTTGAAATAGATAAAGAATTTGAAAAAAGAAATATAAAAAGTAAAATGCTTGTTCAAGTACATGATGAATTAGTATTTGAGGTTATAAAAGAAGAAGAAAAAGATTTAATTGAAATAGTAAAAAATATTATGGAAAATACTTATAAATTAAATGTTCCACTTGAAGTTGATATAGAAATGGGATATAATTGGTATGATGCTAAGTAAAGGAGAATATATGGATAATAATAAAAGATTAGAAATGATAATGAAAATAAGAGAAAGTAGAAGTATATTAGATAATATGCAACTATCTAATGAAGAAAAAGAGGTTTTAAGAAGAGCATTAAATTATTATGAACAAAAGTTAGATAACGAAATAGCAAGTGCTAACAATGACATAATTGAATTAGATGATATGGGAATAAAATCTAATAATCAAAGAATAGTTGTTCCAAAAGAAAAAGTAGATTCTAAATATAAAGAATATGCTAATATTTATCAAATTAATATAACTGAAACAATAAATTCTTTATTAAATCAATTAAGAGATGTAGCAATGTTAGCATCTTTAAAAGAATATGCTTTATCTTTACAACAATTAAATAATGTGAGAGAAAATAATGAAGAAGAATTTAAAGAATATTTAGGTAAATAAATTAAAATAACATACTTAATAAAAATATAAAGAAATATAAGAATATTAAAGTAATATTTAAATATTTCTTTTTATTTATTTTATTATTTAAAACATTAAATATTTGATAATAAATTAATACTAATAAAAAATAAAAGATAAATAAATAATTAAGTGAAAATAATATTTCTATTCTTTCTATAAAGTTTAATAAATTTACTTTTTTAAATATAGTAATATAGGGATATTTTAAATAATTTATTAGTATTCCTAAAATAGAGTAGATAGATATATATTTTAATATATGAAATATAGATGTTATGATTAAATCTTTATTTTTAAATTTAGTATTTGTTATAGGATAAATTAATAAATAACTATAAGTAAATATAAATGTTGATAAT
>CAMVLU010000052.1 GCA_947168405.1 uncultured Clostridia bacterium | reverse complement strand
CATTTACTATCATAATAATCTTTCACTTTTTGAGCATATATAATATGTTCTTTTCTTTTCTTTCTATCAACAATATTACTTTTAACTAAAATGTTAAAATATTCATTATAATTAGGTAAGATAATTTCATTATGTGACTTTATCCTCTCAATTATAGTATATATTCTTGTTAATTCCCCATCATTTTCTATCTTTAACTTTGCAGTACTTGGAATACATGCAATATTAAAGACTTTATTTTCATCTAAATTTAGTAATTTGCAAATTGTTTTGACATGACCATAATTCTGTCTAATTGGATTCTCATAATATTTTTCTTTATTTTTTGATATATATTTAATCCATTTCTTATCATATTTATTGCCTGTAATAGATCCATTATATTGTTTAGTCTCTATAACAAATATACCAAATTGTGAAACAACTATATGATCTATTTGATGAGTATATCCATTACTTTCTAGCAAAAGATTATTTAAAACTTTATATTGATTGCTAGGTAATTTTTTTAATTCTTTTCTAACCCAATGTTCACCAAACCATCCAACAATTCTTTCAAAGTAAAAATGGTAACATATTTGAATTGTTAAATAAACTATGAACATTATTAAATAAATTATACATAAAATATAAACAATTATCATTTTATCATCAACACCTATAAATATATCAAATACTATCCCTGATAATTATATTTCTAATATACCATTCAAATTTATTATCAAATTTAGAAAATCCTTCTTTTTTAGATGCATAATTAAATGCATCAGTTAAATCAGAAACAAAACTCTTATTATTAAGTAATGCCCTACTACGATTAATAAATGAAAATAATACTTTAATATAAATATCTTCTTCATTAATAATGATATAACTCTTCTTAATTAAAATAATATTATCTATCTCATAAGAAATAATAAACCCATCTTTAAGATAACCATCAAGTATTTTTTCTTTTAACATATTATCTAATTTATATAATAACAAGTATTTCATATTTATCCACCATTAATTATTTTAAATATTTCTTTTACAAAATCACTTTGTTTACTAGAATCACTGTTAACTATCAGATAAACTTTATTTTTTGTTCTTGTAAGAGCAACATAAAACAATCTTCTTTCTTCCGCAAATGATATTGCTTCTGGAAAGGGTTTATTTTTATATAAAGATATATACCAATAATTATCTGGTCTAACAGAAGGAAAATGATCACTAAGACCTATTAATATTACTTCATCATATGTTAAACCTTTAGATTTATGCATAGTCATTCCATCTATTTGAATATCCTCATATCCAATAAAAGTTATCTTTGAACCAATATCATCAATTAATTCCATATCGCTTGTAATTTTATTAACAATATAATTTGTTCTTCCTAATATAAGTATTCTATGATCTGGATTAACTTCATATATTTCTTTTATTGTTCTTTTTAAACATTCAATTTCTTGATTTTCTCCTTCTATACTATCATAATATCTAAATTCAATTGGATTATTAATATGTTTATCAGAAACAAGCTGTTTTCTTATTTGATTATTGTTTCTCATAATAAATTCACCAGAATAATCAATTAATTCTTGACTGTTTCTATATGTTTTAGATATTTTAAAACTTGCTGCTCCCCTAAAAAATTCCTTAAATTTATAAATATATTCAATTCTTGAGCCACTAAATGAATATATACTTTGCCAATCATCACCAACTGCATATACTTTTGCATCGTTTCTTTTAGCAGTTTTATATGTAAGTTCATATTTTACTTGAGATATATCTTGATATTCATCAATAATTATATAATCAAATAATAATTTTGTATCTATTGTTAATCTTTCTAAATATTTAACTGAATAATATAATAAATCTTCAAAATCAAAATAATATACTGCACCACCAAATAATTCATTTGCATAAAAATTATCAAAATCTCTTATATATTTATATTGAACTCTAATATCACTATCTTCAGGTACTTTTTCTTTTATATAATTTTCAGCAAGTTCTAAATTATCTCTATAAAAAGATTCTTTTCTACATCTAACACAATCATTAAGAAAATCTAAAAAAGGATACACTTGTGAAGTAGGATTTTGTCTTAATAAATTTTCATATATTTTTTCATCTGAAACTTCATTATATACAATACCATACTCTTTTAATCTATTATCAAGTTCTTCCTCAATCTTTTCTAATGGTAATCTATTTATTTCTATAAATCTATTACCTTTTTCTCTATGAAAATCTTCTTTCAGTTTTCTGATTTTATTATATTCTATATCATTTAAACCAAAGTACTCTATATATATTTTTACACCACCATAATCAATAGTAAAATCAGGTTTATATATAGAATTATTCTTCATTAATTCATCATATACTTCTTCATATGAATATTCTATTCCATGCATATATAAGAAATTTGCAATCACTAATTCTCCTGCTGATTTTACATACTCTCCTTTTAAAGTAGTTATTCCACGATCTCTCTTTAATTGTCTATCTATATTTTCATTAATTAGTTTTTTAAAACCACCATCCATATTACGAGCTTCTTCTATTTTATATTTTACATAAGCATCCAAGAACTCATCATATGTTTTATATTTTTCATAATTATCCAAGAAATACTTACCAAATAAGAATCTTATTACTCCTTGACTTTTTAAAGATTCAAATCCACTTATTATCTCTTTAATATTATTTTTATTTTCAAATAACTTACTAAAATATTTATAATTAATATTTTTCATAGTATTTCTATCTAAAATACTAGGTTTTCTATCATGCCATAATTCTTTAATATATTCATATCCTAAAGAATGAAAAGTAGTAACATGTACATTTAAATCAAAATATTCTTTTATTCTATTTTTTATCTCTTCTGTAGCTTTTCTAGTATAACTCATTACAAGAATTCTCTCAGGATTAGCATTTTTCTTATCTACTAAATATTTTACTCTAGAAACCATAGTAGTTGTTTTACCAGTACCAGCTCCTGCAATTATAAGCGAATATTTTTCATCAGCAAGTATTGCCTTACATTGTTCTTCATCTAGATGAATACTATCATCAATACCTTTATACATATTATCAAAATATTCTTTATTATCTATATATAGTTTATCTAATATTTTATTATTATAATTATCTATATTAAAACCAATAGGAATTACACTACTATTATTTTTTAATACATATTCATAAAGATAATTTGAAATATATTCATTATTACTAAGTTTACCCTTAAATTCTTCTATCATGATACCACCTATTATATTCAAATTATATCATAGATTACTTTAAATATTAAAAAAAGATAACTCATTGTTATCTAATTTTGGCTTTGCTTTTTTTCTTTTTCATATTCTTTTTTAGAATATAATTTATTTACTAAATCAAGAAACTCATGAAAATTATTAATTTTATAATCAGTTAATTCATCTATTTTATCTCTATCTAAATCTGCATATTTATCATATATATTTACTACTTCAATACCAGCATTTTTACTAGCAAGTACTCCAGTATAAGAATCCTCAAATATTAAACATTCTTCAGTCTTAGCACTATAATATTTCATAATCATATTGTAAATTTCTGGATCAGGCTTTTTATTTTTTACATCTTCTTTTCTTGTTATAAAATCAAATACATCATTAATATTCATTTGATTTAACATTTTTTTATTCTTTTTAGTATAAATATCTAATTGAACTTGTGTAGTCATTGTAGCTAAAACTAATATAAATCCTAATTCTTTTAATCTTAATAATAAATCAACAACTCCAGATTTAAAATCCATTTCATTTTCTAATATTTCTCCTGATTTAGCCCATCTAATATCTAGTAATTTTTTAGGATCTTTTATACTTAAATTATATTTATTAATAAGATATTCACAAAAAGATAAATATATATCTGTATCTTGATTACCATGAAGAAAACCATCTCTTAATCTCTGAACTTCATCTAAATCCACATGAACTCCACCATACTCTTTAATCAACCTTTGATCTGTTTGATTCCAAACTCCTATAGAATCAATTAATGTTCCATCCATATCAAAAATAATATATTTTTTATCTTTTAGTTTTAATTCATTCAACGCTCGCATTAACAATCCTCCTGTTGCAATAAAATTATAACATAAAAAAGATATCTTAGATATCTTTTACAAATTAAATACTATTCCAAGTATTCCAACTAATATAATAAACAAACTAACAATCATAGTCCATTTACCAATATTTTTCCATTCTTCTTTTTTTAAATTCTTAAATGCAGGTCTTTCTGTTAATATTCCTATACTATGACCAGTAAATGCATATAGACCAGTCAATAATACACATCCTCCAAATATTAACATAAATAAACCAAATCCACTCATATTATTATCAACTCCAAAAATTATGCAGTTCTTCTTCTTTCTCTTTCTTTAACATATTGGTTAGCCCTTCGTACTTCATCACTTTTCCAAGCATGCCAATGATCACAATAATTTCTTGGATAAAAGAGAATATTTTCACTTTTTCCTTCTTCTCCAGCTAATCTTAAATATTCATCCAAAACTTTTTCTATAGGCCAATTTCTAGTATATCCCAAATCTTTTGTTGATAAAAACGAATCATGACTTTCTGCATATCTTATTATACGATCCTTATCATAAAAATCACCATTAGTTAGCACCTTCATGTGTTTTGAATATCTATCTATCAATTCAGGAGTAGGAAATAATACTTCACCATATACCAATGGTAGAAATCTATTTAAAGAACCAAGAACATTTTCATAGAAAGAGCACCCCTCATCGGGTAATGCAATTGATTTAGCTGCATCTAGTCTAATACCTTCCACTCCTAAATCGCTATAATCATTAAACATATTAATTACTTTTTCCTGAACAATAGGACTATTAGGATTAAGGCCAGGTAATCCCATACATAAATTAGTAACTTGTCCTCTATCATCCCAATTAGTAATTTGAGCCTTTTGTTTAAAGCACCCATCATTTTCAAGTAAATCTCTATCAACATCAGGATGCGGTTCTAAAGGTTCTTCATCACATTTATTAGCAACATGATTTATTACAGCATCAGCAATAATACCAATGCCATATTTTCTTGCTTCATTGCATAATTCATGCAAATCTTCTTTAGTCCCCAATTTATTACCAATTTCAAAACCTAAAGGTTGATATAATAACCACCAACCATTAGTATTATCAACTTTATTTTTTTGCATTGGTGATATCTGTATATAATTAAAGCCTTGATCTCTAATAATTGGTAACCAATCCTTTATTTCTCTAATTGGACAATCAAACAATTGTAATATTCTACTCATTAAAAACCACCCTCTATATTTCTTATATCAAATAGTCAAAGTATATTCAATACATTTGACAATTTTTAACTGTCATTATTAATGAGTCATATCTAAAGAATTGCTTTCTCCATCTAAAGATTTATTTTCAAAAAGACATGCTAAATCAGCATCATTTTTAGTTTTTATGATCTACAGATATTATTTTGCCAGCACAACAAGCTAAATCCATATCAGACATAATACCATATTCTTTTTGCGAAACCTGTATCAATATCATATAGTGATGTTTTTTTATTAGAAGTATTACTTTTACTAACATTATCACATGAAACTATTTTGTTATTATCTATACATAATTCCAATTATTATTTATTGGTGCATATATTAAAAATATTCAATATATTTCAAATTATCATTATAATTTTTTAATATTTCTATATATTTTTTTCTAAATATTTTTTTATTAATCATTCCTAAAAAACTTTTTTTAATTCTTTTTAATAATGGAATCTTTACAATTCTTATATCATTTTCAATTACATATTTATGTATATCATCACCTATTTTTATTTTTCCTTTTTCAACAGAAACTATTATCTTTTCAATTTCTCTTCTATTTAAAGTATAATCATAAGTAATGAATAAAGAAAGAAATTCCCTATTATAATAATTTGATATTTCAACTAATTTATCTCTATATTTATTTACATCATTAACTATCATTATATTATCTTCTAATAATTTTTTAGTAAAAGTAATTGTTTCAATCTTAATAGGAACAATATTTTTATCTCTAAAAGTGAATTCATCATGAGTAACATCATTTCCTATTCCCTTTATTTTTAATTTTGATGTATCTATATAATGAATAAAAATCTTAGTCCCTTTTAATTTTTTTATTATAAAATCTAATCCATCTAAAGTTGTAATAGGCTTTTCATTTACAAAATCCCAAGTGCATCTATTAATATGTAAAAAATTTCTATTATCATCTGTTTTTATTTCACTATAATAGCGCTGAATACATCTCATGATACAAAACTTTTTAGTATATTCATAATCTTTAAAACAAAAAGTACTCCATCCAAATTTTTGAAATGTATTACCTAAATCGAATGCATAAGGATTAAAAACATCAATTTTTTTATCACTACCATGATACCATATAGTTCCCATAAATTCACCTCAAAATAAAAGTTAAAATTTTAAATTAATATTTTTAGGATTAAATGATTCATATAATATTTCACATTCTAATATTCTTTTAATATGAAATTGCCTCATATCATCTTTTTCTTCCCAATAAGATGAACACCACCATTCATCATGAAATAAATACATACCTAAAGGATATATGGTTCTAATAGATTCTCCATGCTGCAAATTATAATATTTTATTCTAACTTTATTATGATTTTTTATTGCTTTACTAAGTTTATTATAAACATTAAGTTCATTATCTTCAGTAATAAAAATAATATTTTTATTTTCTTCTTTTAATATATTTGTTTCTATCTTTTTAGATATTATTTCTAATTTTTCTTTTAATTCTAAATCTTTTATTAAAGAAGAACAACTTTTTATAGTATTAATATCTTTATTATTAAATAATAAATATGGAAAATTAATATGTTTATTCAAAACATAACCACCATATATTCCTCTTAAAGTATCAATATAAATACCAGATTTTTCAAGTTCATCTTTATATATTCTAATCATTCTAGGAGATACTTCTAACAAATCAGATAATTCTTGAATACTATATTTTCTACCAGTACTTAAATATTCTAACATAAGAATAACATTACTTATTTTTGACATATAGAATCAACTCCCATTTATTTTAGTAATCAGTTAGCTTAGTAACCAAAATCATATTATCATCCTCATCATATACACCAAATTCATATCTATAATCAGCTTTTCTATAATCTAAAAAGAATTTCTTATTATCTTTTTTTAAAATATTATATAATTCTTTTACTTTATCCAAACTATCATAACAAAATTTATACAAATTAGTTGATTTAGTATTTTTTTTAAATCCAATAATATCTTTCTTTGTATAATCATATGTTACTAACATTATAATAGTATTGCCATTTCTTAACTGCATCCAAGATATAGGATCATATTCAGTCATTTCTATTGTAAAACCTAAATACTTTGTATAAAACTCTGAAGATTTAAATATATCTGAAACTACAAATTCTAATACAATATCCATATTATTGTCCCTCTCTATCATTTATCATATCAATAAAAGCATTTTTCCATGTATTAAATATTGCGGCAAATTTTAAATCATTCTTATTATCTGCATCTTTTAAATACTCTTGAACTCTTTTATCTAAATATATTTTAAATTCATCTATAACACTATTATCAACAGATAAACCATTACCAAATCCCATATATAAATATGTATATTTTTCATTAGATTGTTTATTTCTATTATTTTTCCACAATTCATACCATTTAGGGAATTGTTTTTCTTCATCATTTAATGAAATAAGATCACACGTTTTAATATACTTATTTCCATACAACCAATTACCTATTCTATATATTTTATATTTATCACCATTTTTAACAATAAAAGTAGATCCATCTTCATCTCCCATTCTACCAGGATTTGTAATAAACATGACATCATCTTCATTTATTTTTAAGAATTCTTCTTTTGTAATACTATTCATTTCAAATTTCATTGTATCACCCACTTAATTATATCATAGTTTAAATTATACTTTTATCATCTACATTATTTAATCATCTTACTAAAATAATAATCATCTTGATTACAAATAACATATGTTATATTAGTCTCACCTGTCAGGAAAATAATAATAAGGAGCCTAATATGAAAATATTTGAAGATATCATAGGATATGATAACACCAAAAAAACATTAAAAAGACTAGTAGATGTATTAAATAATAAAGAAAAATATAAAAATATAGGAAGTACTATTCCTAATGGATTATTAATATATGGTCCTCCAGGATTAGGAAAAACAACATTTTCAAAAGAAATATTAAATAATGTAAATAGAAAAAAATATATAATAAGAAAAATAAAATCAAATGGTAACTTTATAGAATATATGAATAATATATTTGAAAAAGCTAAAAAAAATCAACCATCAATTATATTATTAGATGATTTAGATAAGTTTGCAGAAGATAATAATACTAAAAATAGTGAAGAATTTGTAGCAGTACAATCATTAATGGATGATATTAAAAATAAAGATATCTTTATAATTGCAACCGCTAATAACAAAAACATATTACCACAATCTTTATTACGTTCTGGAAGATTCGATATAAAAATTGAAATAGATTATCCTAAAGAAGAAGAATCATTAAAAATAATAAAACACTATTTAAGTAATAAAAAAATAGATAAAGATGTAAATATTAAAAACATTTCATATATTCTTTCACACTTATCATGTGCAGATTTAGAAAAAGCATGTAATCAAGCAGGAATATATGCAGCATATAAAAATAAAAAATTAATAGGAAACAATGACCTTTTAAGAGCAGCTTTAGAATTATCATATAATACTAATATCGAAGATATAAAAGATGATAAATATTCATTAAATACTGCTTACCATGAAGCAGGTCATGCAATAGTAGGAAATTACTTAGAGCCTGGAAGTATCACTTTTATAGCAATTACAAAAACTGATAGTGATACAAAAGGTATAACTAATTTCCAAAAAAATGAATTTTATTTTGAAGATATTACATTCATGGAAAATAGAATAATCACTCTTTTAGCAGGTAAAGCAGCAACTGAAATTATTTATAATAAATGTGATGTAGGAGCAAATTCAGATTTACTTAGAGCCTATAATATAGCAGAAAGATTTATAGATAATTATTGTATGTTAGATTTCAATTCATGGATAAGAAATGTAAATGAACAATCAGAAAAAGTAAAACAAACTAAAGATGAAAATATAAATAAACTAATACAAAAATATTATAATCAAGCAAAAGAAATATTAATACAAAATAGAAATAAACTAGATAATCTTGCTTATAATTTAAAAACTAAAAAAATATTATTTCTTGATGAAATCCAAAATATAATTAATAACTCGTAATCATCTTGATTACAAATATTAAATATGTTATTATATTGAACCAATAGGAGGACCATTATGAAAATAAAAGATGTATTTGAAGAAATAAGTGTAGGATACAATATATCAAATACAACTGTAAAAGATAAATATTCTAAAATATATAAGACACTACATAAAGATAGTATCCAATATACTAATATAATAGATTCAAGATTGGTAGAAAGAATATTTACTGGAGAAATAAAGAAAAAGTATTTTATTCAACCAAGAGATATATTAATATTTGTAAAAAAACCATATAGAGTTGGAACATATACTTATGAAATAAATGAAGATATAGTAATACCAAATAATTTTATAATATTAAGAGGTATTAATATAGATAAATATAGTTATATTTTTATTGCTAATTATTTAGAAAAAATAGGAATTAAAAAATATATAGAAAAGAATAATTTTATAGGAAATCTAACAATAGATGATATTAAAAAAATAGAATTACCTGATATATCTAAAGAAAAACAAATGTCTATTTCTCCTCTATTAAATGCTATAAATGAAAGAAGTGCAATATATACAAACATATTAGATAATGATGATAAAATAGTTAATTACGCAATAAAAAATATTATAGGTGAAGAAAATGATTAATGAACTAATTGAAGAAATAAAAACAATTACAAATAAAAATAAAACAGTACTAAACCAAGAAATAACATTTATAACCTACTTAATACATTTAAAATATCTATGTGAAGAAAAAATATATTCATTTGAAGAAGTAATATCAAATGACAATTTATATCCATTAAATAAAGAAATAGAACGTATTATTAAATATAGTAATAATAAATTACTAATAAATAGATTATTATTAAATATTAAAGATATTACATCTAAAGATTTATTATTAGAACTTTTAAAT
>CAMVLU010000051.1 GCA_947168405.1 uncultured Clostridia bacterium | reverse complement strand
ACCATAGAAATGTTATAATTGCTTTTAAAAAATCATATATAAAATTATTATCTAAAATAATAATAAATACTAAATAAATTAAAATAAAAAATAAAAATAATAATTTTATTATTTTATTTTTTATTTTATTATTAAATGTGAGTATTATAAAAAAACATATAGCTAAAATAATACTAATTATAGTAAATGGTTCTTTCATAATTCCTCCTTATTCTTAATATGATTCAACTCCAACTAATTCTAAAATATATATTGTTTGATGCTTTTTATCATTTTTAGAACATGTAATAAGAGTTAAAGTAGTTTTATTAGAATCTCTATATATTCCAACACTTCCATCTTTATCTTCTTTATAAATATTAACTACTTGATATTTATATGTTTTACTTTGATAATAAACTTTTGCTATATCTCCCAACTCAAGTTTATAAAGATTTTTAAAATAAGAAATACTACTATTTCCAGAATGTGATGCTAATATAAAATTACCATTTATAACATCAGGAAAATCAGATACCTTTAATATTTCTATATTATAATTAATATTATTATAATAATTATTAATAGGAAGTAATCCTTGTTTTAAATATATTTTATCAATTTCTAAAAAACCAATATAATTTGGTGTATAATTATTAGTTTCTTTTTTTGTTTCATCTTCATTTTCTTCCAAATAATTAACATTAACATTAATTGAAAAATCACTTACAGAAGTTTGCTCTTTAAATATTTCTGATTGAATTGAACTATTAATGCTATTTGCAACTTCGACAATTTTTTCATAATGAAACAAAAGAAAAGATATAATCAATAAGAGAGACCCTACTATAAAAAGTATGGTCTCACTTGATTTTTTAGTGTCCTTTTTTGTATTCATAGTAGCCAACTAAACCAATTCCAAACATCAAGAATACTGATGCTATTATTACTACTGTAACTGAATAATCCATAGCTGTTTTAGGAGCAACAATCTCGTTTTCTATATAGAAATCTTGATGACCTGCTTTATCTTCTACCACAATTGTTGTTTCATTATTTTCAGGTAATTTATATCCATCTGGTGCTTTTGTTTCTTTAATTACATATTCTCCAACAGGGAAATATGGAATACATGGTTCTTTTGATGAGGTTATTTTAGTATATAGTTCTGCTGATCCTTTTTTATAAATTTCAAATTCTGCACCAGTTAATACTTCCTTAGTTCCTTTTTTAACTTTATAAATACATACTTCTATTGGAGCATCTTTCATATTTGCATCTCCAATTACTTTACCATTTGAATCAATTTCAAACTCAATTGTTTCTGCTGTAGCATATCCTTCAGGATGAATTTCTTCTGTTAATGTATATTTTCCAGGTTTTAAACAATCAGTATTATTGGAAGCATATGAATTCTGTTCTTCTTGCGTTATACATATTGGAACAGTATGACTATCTTCTCCTTCTTCATCATTTCCTGAACAAGTAGATGTCCATCTTGTTACTTCTTGACCAGAACTATTTTTTATAATAAGTAACGCACCTGTTACACATTCTCCATCAGTTAAATCTGATTTTGACATTGTTAATCCTTTTCTATTAGTTACTGTAACTAAACTTGTAGCAACATTGTTAACTTTTCCTACATTGAATTCTACTGATTTAGCAGGTAATGAGAATCCTACAGGTGCTTCTGTTTCAGTTACATAGTATGATCCAACAGGAAGTTTAGATACGCAGTGAGTTCCATTAGAACCACTTTGGTCTTGTTTACTAGACGTAAAGCTTTCAAATACTTGACCATCCTCATCTTCGATAACTAATTTAGCTCCTTCTAATACTTCATTTGGAGCAGTGTTAGAAACTTTCTTTATACATATATTAGTTGGTTGATTATTAGCAATAACTGTAACTGTATTACCATCAGTTATATCAAATCTAATATATCCCTCTGAATCCACAGCACCTTGACCATAAGAGTAAAAATCATATCCGAGTGGAGGTTGAATTTCTTTTAAATAGTAAGTTCCTGTTGCAAGATTATTAACTTCAAATTTACCATTTTCAATTATTATGTATTGTTTTACAGTAGTTTTGTTTCCATAATATAGAGCAAATTTAGCACCAGATAAACAAGTTGGTTGTCCTGTTCCACCACAGGCATTATCACGTCTACCATTGACTACTTCTACTTCTTGAGATGCTCCTGTTACCTTATATAATAAAGCAGTTCCAGGTTGTTCTTCATATGACATTTCTAAAGAAAATGGATTTTTACTAGAACTTTCTGCACCTATAAAATCTTGTCCAGATCCAGTATACCAATAAACAGTTTTATTTGTAGAATTAGATACTACCTCAATTCTTATTGTTTTTGATGTTTTAGGAATATTTGTTAATGTATATGTATTACCTGATTTAGCAACATTAGCACCTAATGTGGTAATATCAGTTCCCTCAATATTTTTAAATACAATAGAATAATCAGAAATATTTGTATTAAACGTTACTTGAGCAGTATATGTATCTCCAGTACTTGTAAATATCGGATTACTTGCAAATGTAAAAGTATCACTTGTATCAGTGGCAGTAGTTTGTAAAGTTGTTGTATACCATGTTATTAAAGCATTAATTCTTAATTTTGCTGCTTCTTTTTCAGCAGAATTTGCTTCTTTACTTGAATATACCCATTTATAGAAGTTACCACGTGGATCGCATCCATTTCCATAAGCAGCTAAAGCTTCAGCATACCAAGCTTCTTCTTCTGAAGTAATAACTCTTTTTCCATCTTTATAATAACCTTCACAATCATTAAATCCAGATACTCCACTATGAAAGCCACCATATTCATATTTATTTGTACTCTTAATAATATTCCATATTGCAGCTTGAGTTGCCGTAACAGCTTCTTGAGCTTTCATATCTGCAAATCCAAGTGATGCATATAAACTTCCAATACCAACTGTAGGATCCTGTAATGATGTTTTTAATTGAGATAAAGTTGAAAATGGATATGCATACTTCATCATTTTATTTAATTTTTGCTTTATTTCGGCATTTTTATTACTATCAGAATTTACTTTTAAGGTTTCATTATTTAAAGCATATCTATAATGTTTTCCAGTAGAAATACTATGTCCCTGTTCAGCACAATAAACTGAAACCGAAACATTAGATCCACCATATTGTTCATCTGAAGTAATCTTCTTTAGACCAACTTCCCATGATTTATTATCAGACACATAATAATGACTATAAAAATTATGCCCATTTGATGTATCATTTGCTCCATTAGATCTTTTAGGATATCTAAATATAGCTCCTTCTGGAATTGCAACTGATGATACTGTATCAGTAGCTGCAAAGGAACGATTATCCAAAACTCTAATTACTAAAAACGTTCCTAAAAACACCAATATTGGTAAAATAAATAATAAACTTTTTCTATCTTTCATAAGCACCTCTCTAGTCTAGATAAAGTATAGCATTAATTTTTTTAAAATTCAAGTCCTTTTTGTCAAAAAAAAGAAGTTACCAATCAACTTCTTCTTCATCTTCTTTTGTTTCTTTTTTTGTTTTAGTTTCTTTATTCTCATCTGTGATACTTCCTTCAACATCTACATTATTAGGTGTACATAAGAAAATACCAGATCCAAGTTTTTGAAGTCCACCATTAATTGCATACAAAGTTCCGCTTAAAAAATCCACAATTCTTTTTGCTTGATCAGGTGTTACTCTTTTTAAATTTACAACAACAGCATTTCTTTTCTTTAAATAATCTGCTATTTGTTGACTTTCAGAATATGCACGTGGTTCAAATAATATCATTCTACTATCTTTAGAACTATCTGAAAACGCTTCTTTAGGTTCATAAAATTCATCTTCATTAATATTATCTACTTCAACTTTTTCTTCGCTATCATTTCCTCCACCAAAGAAACCTTTTAATTTATCCATTCCCATTAATATCCCTCCTATTGTCATATATAATTTTATGATAAATTAAATAATTTGTCAATCTCTTATTCAATTTCTTTTAAAATTTTATATAAATCATTAATTGGTAATCCAACTATTGAGTAATAATCTCCTTCTATTTTAGAAATATACTTTCCAAATTCTTCTTGAATAGCATAAGCTCCTGCTTTATCATATGGTTCATGATTATCTATCCAGTTATATATTTCATCATCCTCAAGATAATCAATTGTAACTTTACAACTTGACTGTTTCTGATAAATATCTTCTATATTATTTTTTATTTTTATAACTGTTAAACACGATAAAACTTCATGAGTAGTTCCACTTAATGATTTTAAAATATTATAAGCATCTCCCCTATCTTTTGGTTTTCCATATATTTCAGTTTCTTTAATAACAAAAGTATCACAGGCAATTATTATTCTATCTCCACTAGTTTTTCTTTTTACTTCTAAGGCTTTTTCTAAACTAATATTAATACCATTTTCTAATGGAGTTAAAGCACTATCTTTTACTTCATCTTTTTTAGATACAACTACTTCATATTTAATATTCATCATATCTAATAATTCTTGTCTTCTTTTTGATTTTGATGCTAAAATTATTTTCATATTTACCTCTTATAATCATTTGCATTTTGATTAGTCTTTATATCAATATTTGTTCCATCAGATATTAATACAACATTTTTTTCACATCTTGAATAATAAGTTGTTCCATATTTTTTCATTAATCTAATATCATTACTAGATGGATATTTTCTGCTACATCCTCCACTTGGAATATAAGCATATTTTGGTGTTGTTGCTTTAAAGAATGCATCATTTAATTGATTATATCCATGATGTGGCCATTTTAATAAATCTACATCAAGACTTAAATTCCATTTATTAGCATTAGCTTGTATCTTAGCAGCATCCATATCTTTAGATTCAGTATCTCCTGTAAACATATAAGATGTATTTCGATATTTTAGTATAAATATAAATGAATTTTTATTATGTACTTTATTAGGATAAAGTGGTCCTAAGAAATATATTTTTATTTCTCCAAGTTCAATTAAATCTCCTGGTGATTTCATTTCCGTTGGAACATTATATTTTTTTAATGCATCAAGAACATATTTAATATCATTAGAATCACATGTTTTATTCTTTTTACAATTAAATAAATCTAAAGAATAAATTGCCTTTTTAACATTAAAGTTTTCTATTATAGCAGCATGAGATTGAATATGATTCCAATGAACATGAGAACCAATTAATAAATCAATATCTTTAACACCAATTGATTGTAAATAAGGTACTACATTTTTTTTATCTTCATATCTTCCACCATCTATCATAATGGTATATTTGTCATTTCTAATTAAGATTGCATCATCATCATGTCCTGAAACCATAAAATGCATTTCAATATTTCCATCATTTACAACTGGAACAGGTTCTGGAACCGGAGTTGGTGTAACAGGTGTTGGTTCAGGTGTAACCGGTTTAACTACATCTTTATTAGTTACTATACAAGAAATATTTGTATAATTACCTGCTTTATCATATACAAATACACTTGCTTTACTTAAAGATGAATTATATGTATAAGAACTAGAATTACTTTTATCAAATGCATTATATAAATAATAACTTATACCAATATTATCAATAGCATTCACTTTTATATTAGTTTTAGAATTTTCTACGATAGCAGTACAATTACCACTTGGTTTTATTTTATCAATATTACTAATAGTTATTGTTTTAGTTTTAAAACTCTTATCATTATCAAATGCTTGAAAAGTATATGTTCCATTTTCTTTTATAATGTATTCTTTTTTTGTTTCTTTGGTAATTGTATTATCAGGAAGTTTCATATATAAATAATCACTTCCATTTGCTTCAACAGTTACTTTTACATCTTTATTAACATATTTTTTTTGGTCTGGAACAGTAACTGTTAATACAGTTTCTTTTAAGACATTAACTACTCTTTCTAGAGATTTAGTTACCCCATTTTTACTAATTGTATATTTTACTTTATAAGTTCCAACTTTACCAGTATCTATTTTTCCAGATATATCTATATCTTTAGATAAATCATTACCTTTTGAATCAGTTGCTTTAGCACCTAATTCTTTATATGCTCCATTTAATTTTAAATTAATTTCATTTGATCCATTTAACTTTAAATCTATTTTATATTCTTCAACTACTTCTGGTTCTTCTTTTTTTGAATTAGGATTTTCTATAACTTTAACAGTTCTTGTTTTAGTAATAGTTCTATATGTATATGTTATTTCATATTCTCCAATAGTAGATACATCTAATGGATTATCAACCTGAACTTGATCTGTTACAATTTCATTATTTAATATAGCATAATATCCAGGATCTTGATATCTACCATTTTGATATATTTCAACATTATCTCCAAATAATACTAAATCATATTCATCTTTAAATACTATATGAGTCGATGTTGTTTCATCATCTACATCTTTTTGAAAATAAATAACAAGTCCTATTACTAAAATAATAATTGTTGCTATTCCAATCCAAATAGTTGTTTTATTATATCTATATAAATCTTTCATAAACACTTCCTATTCTATTTTTAATTTTATCAAAAAGATTACATAAAGTCTATATTTTTAGTATTATTTTTCAAAAAAAATATATAATATACTATGAACTATATAGAATTATTATTAATAAGTTTTGCTCTTTCAATGGATGCATTTTCTGTTAGTATCTGTAAAGGAATAACCTTAAAATACAAAATAAAAAGAAATAGTTTTATTATTTCTTTATCATTTAGTATATTCCAAATGTTAATGCCACTACTAGGATATTATTTAGGTTCTAAATTAAATAATTATTTTCTATCATTTAATCATATTATAGCATTTATAATTCTTTCTATAATAGGAATTAATATGATAAAAGAATCTTATAAAAAAGAAGATATAAATATAGGATTATCTATAAAAGAATTAATAAGTTTAAGTATAGCAACTAGTATAGATGCCTTAGCAGTTGGAATAACATTTTCTTTATTTAAAATTAATTTATTATTGTCAATTTTAACCATAGGTATTATTACTTTTATACTATGTTTAATAGGAGTTAATTTAGGTAAATATTTAAGTAATAAGTATGAACAAAAATCAGAAATATTTGGAGGAATAATTTTAATTATTATAGCATTAAAAAGTCTTTTAGATTATTTTTTCTAAAAGACTTTTATTATATTTTATTTAGATGTTTTTATAACATACTTATAAAATAATCCAGCTATAATACTACCAATTATAGGTGCTACAATGAATACCCATACTTGAGGTAATACTTTTCCTCCTTGAAGTATTGCAGGTGCTAAACTTCTAGCTGGGTTTACCGATGTTCCGGTTACTGGAATTCCAAATAAATGAACAAGTGTTAAAGTAAGTCCAATAACAATACCAGTAACATGACCATTTTCTTTTTTATCTGTTACTCCCAATATTGTTGTAACAAATATAAAAGTTAAAATAGTTTCAACAATAAGAGCCATCACTAAAGTTACTTCTACTCCATTTGGAAGTAATCCACCATAAGAGTTAGCCCCAAGATTATCAAAACTTCCAACACATACACCTAAAAGTGCAGATCCAGCCAATGCACCAAGTATTTGAGAAACAATGTATTTTACACATTCATTAAGTTCCATTTTTCCAGATACATACATTCCAACTGATACAGCCGGATTAATATGACATCCCGAAACATTGCCAATTGAATAAGCCATAGCAACTATAACAAGTCCAAATGCTAAAGCTGTAGCAATAATTCCTGCTGCTGTATCACATCCAATTAAAACAGCAACTCCACATGCAATAAGTGTTAAAACACATGTTCCAACAAATTCTGAAATATACTTTTTCATATCTTCCTCCTTAATATAATTATATTTATTATTTTAAATATTTACAAGTATTTTTACAAAAATAATAAAAAGACCTATAAAGTCATTAGGTCTTTTGTTTTTTCTTCTAATTTTTCTTCAACAATTTTATTATATTTATTAACAAATTCTTGAACTCTATCTTCACTTCTTTTTTCAACATCTTCAGGTAAATCTGCTGCTTCTAACATTTCTAAGCACTCATGTCTATTATTTCTAATAGATACTTTACTATCTTCACATATAGCTTTAGCTTGTTTAACTAAATCTTTTCTTCGATCCTCTGTTAAAGGTGGAATAATAATTCTAATACATTCTCCATCATTATTAGGAGTATATCCTAAATCTGCTTCAAAAATAGCTTTTTCAATTGCACTTAAACTTGACTTATCAAATGGTTTTAACATTAATTGTCTTGCTTCTGGAATTGAAATAGTAACTAAACTTTTTAAAGGAGTTGGACTTCCATAATAATCTACCATTACTCCATCAAGAATTGCGGGATTAGCTCTTCCTGCACTTATCTTTTTTAGTCTTCCTTCTAAAGACTCAATTGATGCTTTTAAATTTGTTTCTAATTCATTTAATATTTCTGTTTCCATAATAATCCTTTCTTATTTATATTTTATATTTTTTTTATAAAAATAGCAATATTATATTAAATTCTTTCTTAAAAATGTTTTAACATCTTTATTTAAATAGATACCTATTTTACCATTTAAAACTATTTTGATAAAACCAAGTCCATAGATAACTAAATCTTCATGAACATTTACTTCATATTCTTTATAAGATAAATCTTTTAAATAATCATGTCTTATATTCATTCTTTTTACTTTTATTCCATTTGGAATATATAAAGTAAAACTATTTTTTTCTCCATCAATATAATCTATTCTTAAAAAATCTCCGATTATTAAACATTGATTTTTTCTTATTTGATAAGTTTTAGGTTTTATTTCTTTATTTGAGTTTAATAATTTATAATACTTCTTATCTAAAAACTGTATTATATTTTGTAAATCAACAATTCCTGGTGTATCTATTAAAGTTAAATCATCATTTAATTTTATTTTAATAGTTTCTAAAGTTGTTTCAGGCATAGAAGATATAGTTAAATTAGGAGATAACTCTGAATAATTACTAATTATTTTATTTAATAAACTACTTTTACCAGCATTAGTTTCACCAACAAAATAAACATGAGAACTATGTTGATATCTTTTAATTTGTTTTACTAATATATCTAAATGATAATTATTTAAACTACTTACTGTTATTACTTCTTTAAATTCATATCTTTCTTTTATATATACCATTATTTTTTCATCTTTAACACTTTTTGGTAATAAATCCCATTTATTTAAAACAAGTATCATATCATTTTGTAAATATTCTTTTATATCATCTAAATTTTCATTTATATTTAAAACATCTACAACATATATAACTAAATCTTTGGTTCTATTAACCATTTCTAATACTTTTAAATAATCTTCTTTATTTTTATTAACTAAAGATGTTTCTCCATAATGTTTAACTTTAAAACAACGTGCACATAAATCATTTTCTAAATTAGGAGTATATCCAAGATTTAAAATATTTTCATTTTGTAATTCTATACCACATCCTAAACATTTTTTCATCTATAATATTCTCCTTTCTTTAATTTATATTTTTTCTTAATAATATTTTCTATCTTACGATTAAACTGGGTTATTTTTAAATCTTTAACATCTTTTTGATCAACTAATATAGTTAATAATCCTTTTCTATTTCCAAGGAACATATCTGTTAATAATTGATCTCCTACTATAACTATTTTATCATAATCTATATTATATTTGCTTTTTATTTTTAATAATATTTTAGAAGTAGGTTTTAAACTAAAATGATATTTATCACATTCAATCTTTTGACAAAACTCTTCTACTCTTTTCTTACGACTATTACTAGCTACTATTATTTTGATATCTTTATTTAAATTATTTAAAAAATTAGTTGTTTTTTTATCACATATTTTTTCTTTAATATTACCTATTGTATTATCTAAATCAAATATAATAAGTTTATAACCATCATTTATTAATTTTTTATAATCAATAGAATAAATATCTTTAACGTATATTTTAGGAACAAATAAACTCATACATCCTCCTTAAATAACTAAAAATATAGTATAAATAATAAATATTATAATACTTATATAATATAACATATTCTTAGTTTTTATATTTAATCTATAATCAGTATAAAATAAATTTCTTATTTTATCAATTATATTCCTTCTTGTTATTAAAAATATAAATATTAAAACACCTAAATAATTTAAGAAAATATCATCTACATCAAATACACCTGTATTAGTAAATACTTGTAATATTTCTATAAATAATATAGTTGGAATAATTATAAATGTTTGTTTAATAATATTTTTATATTTTTTATCCTTTAACATTAATAAAAATGATAAAGGAATTAAAGCAAATATATTACCAAATA
>CAMVLU010000050.1 GCA_947168405.1 uncultured Clostridia bacterium | reverse complement strand
ACTTTAGATGAAGAAAATTTTAATAAGATTAATAAATATAAAGATTTATTTGAAATAGAGTATATTAATGATTTAGGATTAGTTCATATACATAAAACATTAAAATATAATTATGTTTTTATCATATTCTTTTTGTTATCTATTTTTTATTTGATATTTTTATCTAATATAATATTTGATATAGAAATAAAGACTAATGATAAAGAATTAGAAAGTTTTGTTTTAAAAGAATTAGATAAAAGAAATATATCTAAATTACATTTTATGGTTAGTTTTGATAAAAAAGAAAAGATTAAAAAGGATATTTTAGATAATAATAAAGATATTATAGAATGGTTAGAAATAACAAGACATGGTTCTAAATATATTGTTAATGTTGAAAAAAGAATAAAAAAAGAATTAGATAATGATAATAATCCTCAAAATATAATTGCATCTAAAAATGCTATAATTATGTCAATAGAAGCTAAAAAAGGAAGTATAGTTAAAAAATTAAATGATTATGTTAAAAAAGGAGACGTTATAGTATCTGGTAATATTATACATAATGAAGAAATAGTTGATAAAGTAAAAGCAGATGGTATTATTTATGGAGAAACATGGTATAATGTTCATGTATCTTATCCATTTGCTTATTATGATAAAGTATATACTAATAATAAGTTAAAAAGAATTAATTTTAATTTTTTTAATAAAGAATTTTTTATTGGTAAACATTTTAAAAATGAAGAAATAAAAAATATAAATTTATTTCAAAATAAAATAGTACCTATTAGTATTAATTATCAAGAAGTAAAAGAAGTAGTAATAACTGATGATATATATACCATAGAAGAAGGATATGGAAGAGCTTTAGAACTTGCTAAACGTGAATTATTAAATAAATTAAATAAAGATTCAAAGATACTAGATCAAAAAAAATTGAAAATAATTGTAAATAATAGTACAATAGATATAGATATTTTCTTTAAAGTTTATGAAAACATAACTGATATAGAGAAAATTGAATGAGAGGTCTATTATGATAAGTGAAAATTTAAAGTTTGTCATGGAAACTACATGGCCAATTGTTTTAGTTACAGTTATAGCTATTGTTTCTTTAAGAATTACTTATATTATAAAAAATAAAAAGAAATTTATTTTATATGAAGAATTACTTAGTTTAATATTTGTTATCTATTTATTAATGTTTTTTCAAATTGTAACATATCAAGATGTTATTTCATATGGTAATAATTTTATTCCTTTTAAAGAATTAACAAGATATCAATTTGGAACTAAATTATTTTTTAAAAATATTATAGGTAATATATTATTATTAGTTCCTTATGGATTTTTTGCTTCTTATTATTTAAGATTAGAGAAAAAAAGAAGTGCTTTAATATTAGTTTTTGTGGTATCTATTTCTATTGAAATAGTACAACTTGTAATAGGAAGATGTTTTGATGTAGATGATATATTATTAAATATGGTTGGAGGAATGACAGGATATTTTATTTATAAAATATTAGATATGATTTCTAATAAGATGTCTCGAAATACAATTAGTACAGTTTTAACTTCAGTTATAATTATTTTAATAGTTATACTTTTATATATGATGATGTGAGGTAGTATGAAAATAGGATTATTTAATGAAACAAATGAAGATTTAACAAGTGAATTTAAAATATTAAAAGATGTTTTAAAAAAAGGATTAAAAAAGTTGAATATTGATAAATGTGAATTTAATATAATTGTTGTTAATAATGATTATATTCATGAACTTAATAAAAATTATCGAGGAATTGATAGAGAAACTGATGTTATTAGTTTTGCTTTAGAAGATGATAAAACATTTAATCCAGAGGGAAGAGTACTTGGAGATATTTATATATCAATTGATAAAGCTTATAGTCAGGCTTTGGAATATGGACATTCATTCTTAAGAGAGTTTTGTTTTTTAGGAGTACATGGAATGCTTCATTTACTTGGATATGATCATATGACTAAAGATGATGAAAAAATAATGTTTTCTTTACAAGAAGAAATATTGGAAGAATCAGGAATTGTTAGATAAAATTTGACAAATTTCTTTTTTTTTGATAAAATATGCAACTAAAAGGAGATAATAATTATGAAAATTAAGAATTTAAAATTATTAGTACTTGATAATGATGACGTTTTATTTAGATCATCACCAGAAATACAATTTTATGTGGAAAGAAATTGGCCACAATTTGGAACAGCAAAATTAATGCAAAGAGAACGAATTATTAGTATTTTACAATATCAATATCGTGAAATAGTAAGATTAGTTGAAGAAGCTAGAAAAAATGGTTCTAAACCTAATTTACCTGATTTTAATATAAGAAGAAATGACGTTATTAAAACAGAAAGAACCTTAGATGAAGATTTTGAAGAAGAGTTTTATGATAAACCAGTAAGAGAAGTAATGGAAGCATTACAACTTGCAACTAATGACAAAGAAATGTTTTTAGAAGAAAGAGATGCAACAGTTGAAGCAGATGGAAAGTTAAACCAAGGTGTTATTCCGTATGATATAATTTATTCAGAAAAAAATTGGATTCCATATAGTAAAGAAAATGTAATGGAATTATATAATATGTTTGAAGATAGATTAATTAGTTTAACAGCTCATAATGGAATTGATGATATGCATGGTAGAGAATTTGAAGAAAAAGGAATAGCTGTTCATAAAATGGTTCCAGATATAAAACATTATGGTTTAAGATTTCATAATTCAGAACATATTCCAGGTTATAGACGTGGAAGAAATAGTAAAAGTGAAAAATTACAAGAAATATATGGCTTAGATGATATGAGAGGAGTAGTACTTGTTGATGATAGTGTTGCTAACTGTCTTGATATTTATAGTCATGGTGGAACACCAATTCTTGTAAGTCAAGAAAAAAATAATAAATATGGATTTGCAACAGTTAGATCAACTAAACCAGAAAGTATTTTAAGAGAACTTGAAAAAACTGGATATTTAAGTGATAATCCAGATGATATTTTAAGAAGACCTAAAACATTAAGAAAATAAGAGATTAAAATCTCTTTTTCTTTGTCAAAAAGTGTAAAGTTCATGAAATCTCTTTAATAAGTTTTAAAATTTTGTAGTATACTTATATAGATAGGAGTGAATTTCATGTATCTATTAACTAAATCTATATTAGCTATGATGTTAGGATTTATGTCTGCTGTTATACTAGGATTTATTATGGTTCCTTTAATGAAAAAACTTCACATGGGACAAAGAATTAGTAGTTATGTTGGAGATAGACATCAAGCTAAAGAAGGAACACCAACCTTTGGTGGATTAATATTTATTATACCAACTTTATTAGTAACGTTAGTATTATTATTAACTCATAAAATGGAGTTAACGGAAGATTTAAAAATAGTATTACTTGTTTTTGTGTCACATGCACTTATTGGCTTTATTGATGATTATTTAAGTCATAAAAAAGGTAAAAATGAAGGATTAACTACATTACAAAAATTATTTATGCAATTATTTATTGCTTTAGTAGTATTCTATTTATATATAAAAAATGGAGGACAAACTTCTTTAATTGTTTCAACATTAGGAATTAATATTGAAATGAAATGGTTATATGGAATATTTATATTATTTATATTAGTAGGAAGTAGTAATGCTGTTAATTTAACTGATGGATTAGATGGACTTGCTGGAGGATTATCGGCTGTATCATTTGTTGCATTTAGTTTAATATCTTTAATGGTTGGATATACAGATATGGGAATTTTCTCTTTAATATTAACAGGTGCAATTGTCGGATTTTTATTTTATAATGCTTATCCTGCTAAGATATTTATGGGAGATACAGGTTCTTTATCACTTGGAGCTGTTATGGGAATAATAGCAATTCTAACGCATCGTGAAGTGACTCTATTAATAGTTGCATTTGTATTTGTTATTGAAACTTTATCAGTAATTTTACAAGTAATATGGGTTAAGTGTTTTAATCGAAAATTATTTTTGATGACACCTATTCATCATCATTTTGAAAAATTAGGAATGCCAGAAGTTGATATAGTTCGAATGTTTTGGTTAGTAGGTTTAATTCTTGCTATGGCTGGAATTATATTTGGAGTTTGGTTATAAAAAAAAGAGATTAATCAGTTTTATTCTGAAATCTCTTTTTTAATGTTTCAAGTATTTTATTTTTTTCATCTTCATTTGATTCTTTCCAAATTATTTCAAAGAAGACTCCCATACCCGGAAGAGTAACTTCATCCATTTCTTCAATACTTTCATCAATTGCACGTCTTATTGTATCTACATCATCATCTTTAAAATTATTAATTATATAATCTCTTATTTTAATATCGTCCATTTTTTTATCCTTTCTAAAAATATTATGTCTAATTTTACATATTTTATGTAAAGTTTTTTTAAAAAAAGTGTAAAACTATTTACAAATTTAAAATAAACTACTATACTTATATTAAAGTATGGCATAGAATAGACAAATGTCATTCTTTAAAAGGTTAGGAGGTTATGATGATGCATTATAGTGTTATGTTAAATGAAGTCATAGAATCTCTTAATTTGCAAGATGCGGGAACTTACGTTGATGCTACTCTCGGATATGCTGGTCATTCCAGTGTCATTTTAGGTCGAATAAAAAGGGGTTTTCTATTCGCCTTTGATCAGGATATCGAAGCTATTAATTATAGTAAAGAAAAATTAAAAAAAATAGGAAATAATTTTACTATCATTAAAAGTAATTTTTTGTATATGAAAGAAGAATTACAAAAATTAGGTATTGATAAAGTTGATGGTATATTATTTGATTTAGGCGTAAGTTCTCCTCAACTTGATGATGCAAGTCGTGGTTTTAGTTATTTAAAAGATGCAAGACTTGATATGCGAATGGATAAATCAAGTGATTTTTCAGCATATGATGTTGTTAATACCTATTCCGAAAAAGATTTAGCAAGAATAATATTTTCTTATGGAGAAGAAAAATATGCTAAAAGTATAGCTCGAAATATTGTTAAAAAAAGAGAAGAAAAACCAGTTGAAACAACCTTTGAACTTTTAGATATTATTAAACATAGCATGCCTTATAAAGATACTATTAGTAAAAATCCTGGAAGAAGAACTTTTCAAGCAATTAGAATAGAAGTAAATCATGAACTTGATATATTAGATGAAAGTATTAGAAATGCTCTTAGTTTACTTAAACCAAATGGAAGATTATGTGTTATTACTTTTCATTCTTTAGAAGATAAAATAGTAAAAAAAATATTTAAAGAAGTAACAAGTGTTGATAAAATATTTAAAGGACTACCTGAAATACCTGAATGTTATCAACCTAAATTTAGATTAATATCAGATGGTATTCTTCCAACTGATAAAGAATTATCAGAAAATCATCGTAGTCGTTCTAGTAGATTAAGAGTTATAGAAAGGATAAAGGAAGATTAAATGAAAAAAAATAAAAAGAAGAAGAAAAAACAATTATCTCCCTTTGAGAGATTTTTATATTTTATAACTATATTATTATTAATATTAGCTCCTCTTCTTGTTGTTTTTGAAAAATCTATGTTATCTAAAATTAACTATGAAGCAGAAAAATTAAAAAAACAAATAGCAATTCAAGAAAAAGAAAATGAAAGTTTACAAATGAAAATAAATGAATTAGCATCTTTAGAAAATATACAAAAAGTTATTAAAGATCAAGGACTTGAATATAATAATGATAATATAAAAAATATAGATTAGGAGGATATTATGAAAAAAGAGAAAAAAGTTAAAATTAGTAATCTACTTTTAATATTTACTCTTTTTTTGTTTCTTCTTTTAGGAGCAAGAATATCTTATATAGGATTATCAGAGAAAGTAGATAATATTAATATTCAAGAACTTGCTAGTAAAAGAACAACTCAAACAACTATATTAAAAGCAAATCGTGGAACAATTTATGATAATTCTAAAAATGTTTTAGCTCAAGATGTTTCAAGTTATACTTTAATAGCATATTTAGATCCTAAAAGAACAGAAGATGAAAGTAAACCAAGACATGTTGTAGATAAAGAAAATACAGCTTTAGTATTATCTAAATTACTTGATATGGATAAAGATTTAATACTTGCTAATTTAAATAAAGAAGGGGTTTATCAAACAGAGTTTGGAGTTAAAGGAAAAGGGTTAACTGAACTTGAAAAAGATACGATAAAAGCGGCTAATTTACCAGGAATAGATTTTATAGAAACAAAAAAAAGATATTATCCTTATGGAAAATTTTTATCATATTTAATTGGATATGCTAAAGAAGATGAATATGGAAATGTAAGTGGAGAAATGGGAATAGAAAAATATTTTAATAAAGAACTTACAGGTATAAATGGAAAAACAGTTTATCAAAAAGATTTAAAAGGATATAAAATAGCTAGTACTAAAGAAATGACAGAAGAAAAACAAGATGGTGTTGATATTCATTTAACAATAGACAATAATATTCAATTCTTTTTAGAAGAAGCGGTTAATAAATCAAAAGAAAAATATGATTATGATGAATTAGATTTAATAATTGCTGATGCTAAAACAGGAGAAATACTTGGTTATACATCAACTCCTAGTTTTGATCCTAATATAAGAGATATAACTAATTATTTGGATCCTAATGCAAGTGTTGCTTTTGAACCAGGAAGTACGATGAAAATATATACTTTTATGAGTGCTTTAGAAAATGGTGTTTATAAAGGATCAGATACTTATCTTTCAGGTAGTTTTGAAACCAAAGATAAAACAATTATTAGAGACTGGAATAGAGTAGGATGGGGAAGAATTACTTATGATCAAGGATTTATTTATTCAAGTAATACAGCAGTTGTAAATATTATGGATAAATATTTAGATGCAAATTCTTTAAAAACATATTTAAAAAGATTAGGATTTGGTTCTAAAACTGGAATAGATTTACCAAATGAAGCAAAGGGTAAAATAGATTTTAAATATGAAACAGAAGTTTTTAATGCATCATTTGGACAAGGTATAACTACAACACCTATTCAACATATAAAGGCTTTAACTTCAATTGCAAATGATGGAGAATTATTAAATCCTTATATTGTTAAACAAATAGTTTATCCAGATGGAACAGTAAAAGAAAATAAAAGAGAAAGTTTAGGTAATGTTGCATCAAGTCAAACAGTTGAATATATGAAAAATTTAATGTATCGAACTGTTAATGATGGAGACGGAGCAGCTCATGCCTATTCTATACCTGGATTTGAAATAATTGGAAAAACTGGAACAGCTCAGATAGCAGATACTGGAGGACGTGGTTATTTATTAGGAGATAAAGATGTTATAAGAAGTATATCATTAATGTTTCCAAAAGATAATCCAGAAATAATAATATATGGAGCAGTTAAAAGATCAGTAACTGTAAATGCTTTATCAGAACCAGTAAAAGAAATTATTCAAAATGTTGCTAAATATAAAAATATTTATAAAGAACAAAATGAATCTCAAAATAATATAGAATTAAAAATAGATAATTATATAAATAAAAAAGCAGATGAAATAACAAACAGTTTAAGAGAAAATGGAATAAATGCTATTAAAATAGGAAATGGAGATACCATAATTGATCAATATCCAATTAATTCTAAAGTAACAAAAGATGAAAAAGTATTTTTATTTACTAATTCAACTAACAAAACAATACCTAATTTAATAGGATATTCAAGAAGTGATGTAGAAATATTATTACATTATTTAAATATTAATTATAGTATTTCAGGATATGGATATGTTGTATCTCAAAATTTAGAAGAAGGAACTGAAGTAGGAGAAGATACTAAATTAGAACTTCAATTAGATTCTAAAATAAAAAAAGAATAAAATATAGAAACTAATAAATATAAATGTTTATTAGTTTCTTTTAATAATAAAAATCTTGACCTTTTAAGTATTTTATGGTATTATATTTCCAATTTATTTGGGGGTATATATGAAAAAATTATTAAAGTATTTTATATTAGGAATAATATTATTTTCTTTTACTAAAGTAGTTAATGCTTCTACTTATTATATTACAGGTGATGGAGTACGTGTTCGTTCAAGTGCAGAAAACACCGAAGATAATATTATAGGAACATTAAATTATGGAGATAAAATAGAAGTAATTGAATTAGTTAATAGTTGGTATAAAATTCAATATGGAGAAGATTTTGGATATGTAACTTATCGATATGTTTCAACATATGAAGATTTTTCTGGAACAAATAAAATAGCTACATTAAAATCAAAAACTAAATTGAAAAATGGTACTAAATCATCTTCAAAAACACTTATTAAAATACCTAAAAATGGTGTTGTTAAAGTATTAGAAGATGGTTCTAAATATAGTAAAGTTCAATATAACGAATTTGTTGGTTATGTTAAAACTAAATATTTAAAAAGTTATACTAATAAAAAAGAAATAGCTGTTGGAACTTATACAATTAATTTTAATTTAAATAATAAATATAGAAATAAAAATATTACTAAAAGTATGAAAAAACTTAACAATGTTGTTATTAAAAATGGAGAAACATTTTCATTTATTAAAACAGTTGGAAAAAGTGGTTATAAAAAAGCACCTGAATATGATGTAAATGAAAAAGTATATGGTGGAGGTTTATCTGAAGTTGCTACAGCTTTATACTTAACAATAAGAGATGCTCAAAGAAATGATTGTTATATAAGTGTTGTAGAACAAAATAGAAATGATTTTATAACACCATATTCTAGACTTGGTGAAGAAGCTATGGTTGATGTAAAAAATAATAAAGATTTAAAATTTATTAATAAATCTGGAAAAACACTTAAAATATATTCTAATGTAAGTGGAAATAATGTTTCATTTACAATTTCAGAATATTAATACTTGAAATATTTAAAATATTTGATATAATCAAATTATAAATCTATTGATGAGGAATGTTATATAAAAGTTTTCTAAGTGAGCTTGGTATAGTGAGAACAAGTGTTAATAATATATAACTCCTGCCTCTAAAGAGAATATAGAAATATATTACGGACAAACCGTTATCAAATTAAGTAAAAAAAGGGATGGTACCGTCGAAAGACTCCTTGGTATCATCTCTTTTTATATAAAAATAAAGGAGGATTTATGAATAATAAGATTACTTTAAGAGATGTTGATTTTTCTAAATGGTATACTGATGTTGTAATGGCAGCAAAATTAGCAAGTTATACTAATGTAAAAGGATGTATTGCCATTGAACCAAATGGATATGCTATATGGGAAAAAATGCAAGAAATACTTGATAAAAAGTTTAAAGAACTTGGACATGTAAATGTTCAAATGCCAATGTTAATACCAGAAAACTTATTAAAAAAGGAACAAGATTTAGTAGAAGGATTTGCTCCAGAAGTTGCTTGGGTTACAGAAGGTGGAAAAAATAAATTAGAAGAAAGGCATTGTATTAGACCAACAAGTGAAACAATGTTTTCAGATTATTTTGCAAGTCATGTAAGATCATATAAAGATTTACCACTAATGTACAATCAATGGTGTAATGTTTTAAGATGGGAAAAAGAAACAAGACCATTTTTAAGAAGTCGTGAATTTTTATGGCAAGAAGGACATACTATTCATGAGACTGAAGAAGAAGCAATTAAAGAAACAAAACAAATGATGGATGTTTATAAATGGTTTCATCATGAAATACTTGCTATTCCTAGTATAACTGGTTTAAAAACAGAAAAAGAAAAATTTGCAGGAGCTGAATTTACTTTAACAAATGAAGCTTTGATGTATAATGGAGTATCACTTCAAGCAGGAACAAGTCATTATTTTGGACAAAAATTTTCAAAAGCGTATAATATAAAATTTCAAAGTAAAGAAAATAAAGAAGAATATGTTTATCAAACATCATGGGGAACTGCAACACGTATGATAGGTGCTTTAATCATGGTACATGGAGATGATAAAGGATTAGTTCTTCCTCCAAGAATTGCTCCTAAACAAGTTGTAATTATTCCAATTGGAAAAGATGAACGAGTATTTGAACTATCAAATAAATTAAATAAAGAATTAAATGATAATAATATAGTAACGTATATAGATACAACTGATAGAACTCCAGGATATAAATTTGCTGAAGCAGAAGTAAATGGAATACCTGTTAGAATAGAAATAGGACCAAGAGACTTAGATAATAATAAAATTACTTTTGCAAGACGTGATACATCAGAGAAAGTTACTATAGATTTAGATCAAGATTTAGTAGAGTTTACAAAAGATTTATTAGAAAAAATTCAAAATAATTTATATGATAAAGCAGTTGAAAGAAGAGATGCTTTAACATTTACAGCAACTAATATGGATGAAATGAAAAAAATATTAGATATTCAACCAGGTTTTATTCATGCAGATTGGTGTGGAAATCCTGAATGTGAAGTAAAAATAAAAGAACTTAAAGGATGTAAATCACGTTGTATTACAGAAGATGCTTTAATAACTGGAAAATGTGTTTGTTGTGGTAAAGAAGCTAAACATCATGTAATATGGGGACTTCAATACTGATGAAAAGAATAGTATCTAGAGGAATAATATTTATCAATGATAAAGTTGTTTTACTTAAAAGAATTAGAAAAGAAAATGATAAATATTTACATTATTATGCAATACCAGGTGGTGGAGTAGAAGAAGGAGAAACATTAGAAGAAGCTTGTATTAGAGAAGTTAAAGAAGAAGTTTCTTTGGATGTTACAATAGATAAATATTTAGGTGTTGAAGAATATGATAAAGGAATAGTTCATTATTATAAAGTTAATTATTTAGGTGGAACTCCTATTTTAGGTGGAGAAGAAAAAGAAAAAAATAACCCTGATAATCATTTTGAAGTCTCTCTAATAGATATAAAAGATTTAGATAATATTTATATCTTTGGAAAAGGTGTAGAAAAAAGAAAGGAAGCTTATAAGTAATTATAATGTTTCTTTTTTTGTTAGAACAAAATTATGACA
>CAMVLU010000049.1 GCA_947168405.1 uncultured Clostridia bacterium | reverse complement strand
ATATGTTAGATATTAATAATAAAAAGAAAGTTGAAAAATATATTCCAATTATTAAAAGTGAAATAGAAAGAACTTTAACAATGATGGATGATTATTTAGAATATACTAAAATAAAAGTTAATATGGATATAGGAGATATTTATATGTTAATAGATGAAGTAATTAAATCATTAGATTTGTTTTTTAAAGAAAATAATATAGAATTAAAAATAGATATTCCAGATGATGAATTATATTTAAATATAGATTATAATAGAATAAAACAAGTTCTTGTAAATATTTTAAAAAATTCTAGTGAAGCTTATGATGATAAAAAAGATAAAATGATAATAAAAATTAATACTAAAAAAAGAAATAATTATTTTGAACTTATAATTGAAGATAATGGAATAGGAATGGACGAGGAAACTTTAAATCAAGTTACAAATTTATTTTATACTACTAAAACACATGGAACAGGACTTGGAACAAGTTTATCAAAAGAAATAATAGATTTACATAATGGTAAGATAAAATATGATTCTATATTAGGACTAGGAACTAAAGTAACAATTGATTTACCTCTTCTTGAAAAATAAATAAATTGTTATATAATATTTTTTGGAGGTTGTATGAAAATATTAATAATATGTAGTAAAGCATTCTATGATAGAATTGCTTCTATTAAAGGAATTTTAGAAGAAAAAGGATATGAGATTTATCTTCCAAATAGTTATAATAATCCGAAAGCAGAAAGGGAGGCATGGGATAAGGGAGATGAATCTCATGCAGAATTTAAAGCAAGAATGTTTAAAATGTCAGAAGAAAGAATTAAAGAAATGGATGCTGTTTTAGTATTAAATTATGAAAAAAATGGAATAGAAAATTATATTGGTGGTTCTACTTTTTTAGAAATGTATGAAGCATTTAAAAATAAGAAAAAAATTTATATGTATCATGATATTCCAAAAGGAATTCTATTTGATGAAATTGATGGATTTAGTCCAATTTTAATTAAAGAAGATTTGGAGAAAATAAAATGATTAATATTGTATTATACGAACCAGAGATACCTACTAATACAGGTAATATAATGAGAACATGTGTTGCAACTAATGCTAGACTTCATTTAATAGAACCATTAGGATTTAAATTAGATGAAAAAAGTGTTAAAAGAAGTGGAGTAAACTATATAGATAAATTAGAGTATTATGTTTATAAAAATTTTGATGAATTTAAAAAAAAGAATAAAGGAACATATTATTATTTTACAAGATATGGTCACAAACCACATACAAGTTTTGATTATAAAGAGAGTTATAAAAAAGGAGATATTTATTTAATCTTTGGTAAAGAATCAACAGGTATTCCAAGAGATATCTTAAAGGAAGATTTAGAACATTGTATGAGAATACCAATGACTAGTAATGTAAGAAGTCTCAATTTATCAAATTGTTGTGCGATAGTTGTCTACGAAGTACTTCGTCAATTAGATTATTTAAATTTACTTAGAGAAGAACCTCATAAAAGTAAAGATTATATTATAGATGGTATTGAAACTCATGAATAATGAGAAAAAAATAAAGAATATGTCTAATAATGTCAATTAGGCATTTCTTTTTTATTAAATGTTCATAAAAGTATGATATAATGAGTGAGAGTGATTAAAATGATAAAGAAAATTAAAGATATAAATATCAATTATATACAATACGGTAAAGGAAAAGATATTGTTTTACTTCATGGATGGGGACAGAATTTAGAAATGATGGATCCAATTGGAAAAAATCTTTGTGATGAATTTCGAATAACTATTTTAGATTTTCCTGGATTTGGTAGTAGCGATATTCCTAATTTTGCTTATACTATAAGTGATTATACTGAAAGTTTACATGAATTACTTAATAGTCTTAAAATAGATAATCCTATATTAATAGGTCATTCATTTGGAGGAAGAGTTGCTATTAGTTATGCATCAATTTATAAAGTAGATAAATTAGTTTTATTTGGAAGTCCTTTTGTTATTCGTGAAAAGAAAGGATTAAAGATTAAAATTTTAAAAAGTTTAAAGAAAATTAAAGCATTGGATGGTATTGCTGAATATATGAAAAAACATATGGGAAGTGATGATTATCGAAATGCTTCGGGAATAATGAGAGAAATAATGGTTAAAACTGTTAATACGGATTTAACAGAGAATGTTAAAAAAATAAAAGTTCCTACTTTACTAATCTGGGGTGAAAATGATGACCAAGTTCCTGTAAGTGAAGCAAGAGAACTTGAAAAATTACTTACAGACGGAGCATTAATTGTTTTACCAGGAACACATTATTGTTATTTAGAAAATCTTGGTAGAGTTATTAGTATATTAGAAAACTTTTTATAGGAGGAGTTATGTATATTTATATTTTTATCTATTTAATTTATATTTTTTATAAAAGTAGAACTTCTTTATATATGTTACAGCAAAATTTATATAATGAAAATGATAGATATTTAAGATGGATTAAAAGAAGTACAGATAGATGTTTTAATCCAATTGATTTTTTACCACTTTTATTATCAATATTTATATTTATAAGTCATGAATCATTCATTATGGAAATGATTTATTGGATAATTAGTTTAGTATATGTTAAAGGAATATATGATGAATATAAAAAGAATGGTGATAATCAAAATAAAATTAAATTTGTAGTTACTAGTCGTATTAAAAGATTATATATTACAGAATTTTTATTTATAGGATTATTTATTGTTTTATTAATATTGAGTCATTTTTCTGGATTAATGTTAGTTGTTTTATCTTTAGTTATGGCTTTGTTATATTATTTTATCTATATAGTAAATGTTTTAAATAAACCAATAGAAAAGTTAGTATATTTACATTATTATAATAAGGCAAAAAATAAATTAAAAGAAATGAGTAGATTATCTGTTGTAGGAGTTACGGGTAGTTACGGCAAAACTAGTAGTAAAAATATTTTAGCTCATGTTTTAAGTGCTAAGTATATAACTAGACCAACACCTAAAAATTTAAATACTCCTTATGGATTAATGATTACTATTAATAATTATTTAGATAAATTTGATGAAGTATTAATAGCTGAAATGGGTGCTTATGTAAATGGGGAAATTAAAAACATGTGTGATTTTGTTAAACCTAAATATGGTGTATTAACCATTATAGGTGAAGCACATTTAGAAACATTTAAAACAAGAGAAAATATTTGTAGAGCTAAATTTGAACTTATTGAAAATTTAAATCCAAATGGTGCATGTGTTTTAAATAAAGATGATCCTTATCAAGTAAATTATGTTAAAAATGAATTAAAAAATGATATTAGAATTATTTGGATAGGTGTTAATAATCCTGATGCTGATTTTAATGCCATTAATATTAAAAGTGATAAAAATGGAATGAGTTTTGATTTTACATACCTTGATCAGACTTATTCAGTAAATACTAAATTATTAGGAATACACAATGTATATAATATTTTAGCAAGTATTGCTTTAGGTGTTGAAATGAAAGTTTCAATTAATCAAATGATTCAAAAAATTATTTCTATTCATCCAGTTGAACATCGTTTAGAAATTAAAAAATTAAATAATATAACGATGATAGATGATGCTTATAATTCTAATCCAGTTGGAGCTAAAAATGCCTTAGATGTTCTTAATTTAATGGATGGTATTAAAGTAGTAGTTACTCCTGGAATGATAGAACTAGGTGAGAGTGAAAAAGAAAAGAATTATGAGTTTGGTAAACAAATAAGTGAAGTTGCTGATTATGTTATTTTAATTGGAGAAAAACGATGTGAAGAAATTAAAAAAGGATTATTAGATAATAATTTTCCTAAAGATAAGTTAATTGTTTTAAATAAAGTAGTTGATGCTTATAAAATATTAGAAAGTATTAAGCAAGATAATATTAAAGAAGAAGTATATGCTTTATTTGAAAATGATTTGCCAGATATTTATAGTGAAGGAGTGAGAAAATGAAAATTAAATTATGTGTATTATTTGGAGGAAGAAGTGTTGAACATGAAGTTAGTATTATAACAGCAATTCAAGCTATTAATAAAATAGATAAAGCTAAATATGAAATAATTCCGGTTTATATAGATAAATCAGGAAAATGGTATACCGGAGGAATGCTTTTAGATATAGAAATCTATAGAGATTTAGATTTATTAAAAAGATATGCTAAAGAAGTTGTTTTATATAATCGTGATGGAAAATTTGTTTTACAAAATAAAAAAGGATTATTTAAAAGTATTGTAACAGAAGTAGATTTAGCTTTTCCTATAATGCATGGAACAAATGGAGAAGATGGAACTTTACAAGGATATTTAGAAACTGTAGGTATTCCTTACTGTGAAAGTAATGTCTATGCAAGTGCTTTAGGACAAGATAAAATATTACAGAAACAAGTATTAAAGGAAAATGGTGTAAATGTTGTTAAATATAAATGGTTTTTTGATACAGAATATTTAAATGAACCTGATAAGATTATTTCTAGTATTGATAAATCATTAGATTATCCACTCATTGTAAAACCAGCTACTTTAGGATCAAGTGTTGGTATTGCTGTTGCTCATGATGAACTAGAACTTCGTGAATATATCATGGATGCTAGCCAATATGATTATAAAATATTAGTTGAAGAAGTAGTTAATAATTTAAGAGAATTAAATATAAGTGTTTTAGGAAATTCAGAAAGACAAGAATTAAGTGTTATAGAAGAAGTTGGAAGTAAACATGAATTATTAACTTATGAAGATAAATATATCGGTGGTAAAAAAGGAAAACTAGGTGGAATATCTAGTAAAGGAATGGCAAGTGCTAAAAGATTAATTCCTGCTGATATAAGTGAAGATATTGAAAAGAAAGTAAAAGATCAAGCTTTAAAAACCTTTAGAGCTCTTAATTCAAGTGGAGTAGTAAGAATAGACTTTTTATACGATGAAAAAAATAATGAAGTATATGTAAATGAAATAAATAATATACCTGGTAGTTTATCTTTCTATTTATGGGAAAAAACTGGTAAAGAATATCCTGAATTACTTGATGACATTATTAATTTAGGAATTATTAATTATAAAAATAAAAGTAAAAAAACTACAACATTTAAATCAAATATACTAGAAGGTTTTAATGGTTTAAAAGGTGTGAAAGGATTAAAAAAATGATAAAATTAGTTCTTGTTAGACATGGAGAAAGTATTTGGAATTTAGAAAATAAATTTACAGGTTGGACTGATGTTGATTTATCAGAAAATGGTATTAAAGAAGCACATGAAGCTGGAAAATTATTAAGAGAAAATGGTTATACATTTGATGTTGCTTATACAAGTGTTTTAAAAAGAGCTAATCATACATTAGATATTATATTAGAAGAATTAGGATTAGATATTCCAATTAACTATTCTTGGAGATTAAATGAAAGACATTATGGAGCTTTACAAGGATTAAATAAAGATGAAACTAGAAAAAAGTATGGTGATGAACAAGTTCATATATGGAGAAGAAGTTATGATGTAACACCTCCAGATTTAGATAGTAATGATGAAAGATATTTAGAAATGCTTGAAAAATATACAGAATATGTTCCTCATACCGAATGTTTAAAAGATACTGTCGAAAGAGTTATTCCTTATTGGAATGATACAATTGCTAAATCTTTAAAAGATAATAAAAAAGTAATAATAGTTGCTCATGGCAATAGTTTAAGAGGATTAATTAAATATTTAGATAATATAAGTGACTCTGATATAATCAATTTAGAAATTCCAACAGGATCTCCAATTGTATATGAATTAGATGATAATTTAAAACCTATAAAACATTATTACTTAAAATAAAAGAAATAAAGTAAATTTACTTTATTTTTTTTATTAATTCTTTGATAACTTTTTTAAAATTAGATTCTACTTTAGATGCTGTATCTTTAACATCTTCATGACTTAATTTTTCATTCATAATACCTGCTGCCATATTGGTAATACAAGTAATACCTATACATTTTAAACCAGAATGTCTTGCAACAACTGCTTCAGGAACTGTTGACATACCAACAGCATCAGCTCCAAGTGTTCTTAGGGCTCTTATTTCTGCAGGAGTTTCATATGTTGGTCCTTTCATATAAGCATATACACCTGTTAAACATTTACCAGTTATTTTTTTCATAATTGGTTTTAATAATTCAATATATTCTTTGGTATAAACATCTGACATATCTATAAATCTTTCACCAAATTCATCCATATTAGGACCTCTTAATACGCTTTCTGCAAAGAAACTTAGTTGATCTTCAATTATCATTAAATCTCCTTTTTCAAAGTTTAAATTAATTCCCCCAGCAGCATTAGTTAATATAATTGTTTCAACACCAAGTAGTTTAAATATTCTAATTGGATATGTAACATCTTTTAAGTCATATCCTTCATAGTAATGAAATCTTCCATTCATAGCAATTATTGGAATATTTTCTAACGTTCCAAAGATAAGTTCTCCTTTGTGACCTGCAACCGTTGATACAGGAAAATTAGGAATATCTTTATAGGAAATAGTTATCTTATTTTCTATTTCATCAGCAAGACTTCCAAGTCCTGAACCTAAAACAATAGCAATTTTAGGAATATTATTTACTTTTTCTTTAATAAATTTTACAGTTTCTTCAAATTTCATATAATCTCCTTTTCTAAAATATAACAAAATTATTTATATTTGTAAAGATAGTAATATTTTATATTTTTCTTAATATAATCTATTAGGAGGAACTTATGGTTAATAAACAAGGTTTATGGTTTTTAACATTAACAAGTTTAGCACTTGTTTTAAGTGTATATTATATTACAATGCCTAATGAATTATTACTTACTAATAATGGAGTAGGACTTGAAAATACTGTAAATGAAGTTAAAGAAGAAAAAGTGGATATTAAAGAAAGTGATATTATTACAAGTATGAGAGTTGAACTTGATGAAGAAAGAAATTTATTATCAAAAGATTTACAAAATAAATTAAATGATGGTAAATTAACAGTTGATGAAAAAAATGAAGTATATGAAGATTTAAGATTAATATCTGAAACAAGTAGTAAAGAAAGTATGTTAGAGAAAAAAATAAATGATGAGTATAAATTAAAATCATTTGTTAAAATAAAAGATGATACAGTTTCTGTTGTTATTAAATCAGATAATCATGATAAAGGACTTGCAGTTAATATTATGAAACTTGTTCAAGAAGAATTTGAAAATAAAATGTATATATCTATAAGTTTTAAAGAATAACATTTTATTTTTTTTTACATAAACTACTATGTAGGAGATTATATGAATAATATATTAACAATAAGAGAAAAAGAGGTATTTACATTGTTAATTCAAAATAAAACAACAAAAGAAATAGCAAAAATATTAAATATATCTGAAAAAACTGTTCGTAATCACATATCAAATGCTATGCAAAAACTTGGAGTTAAGGGACGTGCTGCTGCTGTTGTTGAACTTTTAAAATTAAAAGAAATATCCCTTTAAACGTACTATTTTAGTACGTTTTTTCATATATATAAATAGGTGAGTTATGTTAAAAAGAAAAGCATTAAAAAGAATATATTTAACAACCTTAGTATTATTTATAACTTTAATTATATTTTCTTTAGATCATTTAAAAGAAGATAAAAAAAATAATTTAATAGAAACGGAATATGTTTCCAATTTAAATTCTAGTCATATATATTTATTAAATGAAGATAATTATTTAGTAAAAGTAGATTTTTTGTTAACAAAAGATAATATTAAAGATAATATAAAAATGATTATAAATGAATTATCTATTAATAATAAAAAATATCTTCCTTTAAAAGGAATAATACCTAGTAATACTAAATTAAATAATATAGATTTAAATGATAATACTTTAACTATAGATTTTTCAAATGATTTATTAAAAGTAAATAAACATTTAGAAGAAAAAGTAATAGAAAGTATTGTATATAGTTTACTTGAATTAAAAGAAATAGATAATGTAAAAATAAGTATAGATGGAAAACAATTAACTAAATTAGAAAAAAATAATAAAAGTTTACCAGTTTTATTAGATAATTCATTTGGTATTAATAAAACTTATGATATTAATAAAATAAATGATATAGAAAAAGTAGTTATTTATTATGTTTCAAGTGAAAAAGAAAAAGACTATTATGTACCAGTTACTAAGTATATAAATAGTCGTGAAAGTAAAGTAAAAATAATAATCGATTCTTTAAAAGGAAATTTTTCTTCTAACACTAATTTAAGAAGTTATTTAAATAGTAATATAAATATTGATTTTAAAATAGATGATGATATATTAACCTTTACATTTGATAGCTTAAATGAAGATTCTTTAGAACAAATAACTTATTCTTTAGCAAGTAGTATATTTGATTCTATGGATATAGAAAAAGTAGTATTTGAAGTTAATTCTAAAATAGTTGATGTGAAAACTAAGAATTAAACCCCTTCTAAATCAAAATTGGGAATAAAATCTTTACTACTTGTATTATCCAATTGACAATAAGCATTTTTAATACCTAAATTACATGCGTAATCAATTATTTCATCATAATCTTTATTTTTAATTTTATGATTTAATTCTTTATATTTTAAAGGTTTAATAACCGTATATTGATTCATAATACTTAAATAAATATTATCTTTATAATTATCATATAAATATTTAATTATTTTTTTAGAGTCGTCTTTTAAAGAAGGAAGTAATAAGTGTCTAACTATTATTCCTTTTTTAATATTGCCATTTTTGTCAAATTCTATAGGACCAACTTGTCTATACATTTCTTGAATAGCCTTTGTTGCTGTTTCAAAGTAATTAGGAGCATTGGAATATTTAATTGCATATTTATCATCATAATATTTTAAATCTGGTAAATATACATCTATTAATCCATCTAATAATTTTAAAGATTCTATATTTTCATAAGTTCCTGTATTATAAATAATAGGTATTTTTAAACCTTTTTCTTTAGCTTTAATAATTGCATCTCTTATTCCAATAATATGAGGAGTAGGTGTTACTAAATTAATATTAATAGCACCTTCATTTTCTAATTCTAACATTATTTCAGATAATCTTTCACTTGAAATATTTTTACCAAAATTTTTTTTAGATATTTTAATATTTTGACAAAAGATACAACCTAAATTACATCCTGAAAAAAATATTGTTCCAGATCCTTTTTCATTTGATATACAAGGTTCTTCAAAATAAGTTAAAGCTGCTTTAGCAATTCTTATTTCATTAGTTTGCTTGCAATAACCAACATTTTTATATCTATTTATTAAACAATTTCTTTGACATAAATTACATTTTTTTAATACATCCATATAAATCACATAGATATTATATAATATAAATTAAAAAAAAGTATATATTTTTTTTAGCATATGATATAATAAGAAAGAAAAAAGAGGTGTAGTATGAAATATTATTTGATTGGTATTAAAGGATCAGGTATGAGTGCTCTTGCTAGTTTATTACATGATTTAGGTAATAAAATCGTTGGATATGATGATTCTATTGAATATAAATTTACATTAGAAGGATTAAATAAAAGAAATATTAAAATATATCATGATGATAGTTTTATTCCAGATGAAGACTTTATAGTATGTTTTTCTAATGCTATAAGTGATTCTCATAAAGAAATACAAAGATTAAAAAAGTTAAATTTACAAATGATTAAATATCAAGATTTAATAGGAAGTTTAACAAAACAATTTGAAACAATAAGTGTTTCAGGAACTCATGGAAAAACAACAACCAGTTTAATGATATCAAGTATAATAGATAGTACTCTTGGTTGTAATTATTTTGTTGGAGATGGAAGAGGACATGGTGATATAAATAATAAATTATTTGTTTTAGAATCATGTGAATATAATAAACATTTCTTATCATATTATCCTAAAAATTTAGTAGTAACTAATATAGATTTAGAACATACAGAGTGTTATAAAGATATAGATGATATTATCGATAACTTTAATATTTTAGTAAATCAAACAAGTGATAATGTAATTTTATGTGGAGATGATCAAAACGTTTTAAAAATTAAAACTGACAAGAATAAATATTATTATGGTTTTAATGATAATAATGATTTAATTGCTAAAAATGTCATTATGGATGAAACAGGTAGTACATTTGATGTATATTTTAAAGGAGAATTTTTTGATAAAATACATCTAAATTTATATGGTAAACATATGATATTAAATAGTTTAGCATGCATATTAGTTTGTATTTTGTATAAAATAGATAAAGCAATTATTAAAGATAAATTAAATGAATTTACAGGTGCAACAAGAAGATTTAATGAAACAATTATTAATGATACTATAATAGTAGATGATTATGCTCATCATCCAACGGAAATAAATGCAACATATGATTCAGCTAAACAAAAGTATCCAAATAAAAAATTAGTAGCAGTTTTTTTACCAAATACTTATTCAAGAACTAAAGACTTTATGGAAGACTTTAAAGATGTTTTATCTAAATTTGATAAAGCCTATATTATGGATATTAAATGTGATAGAGAAGATCCTAAAGATTATCCTGGTATTACAAGTGATACTTTAATATCAAAAATTACTAATGCTGAAAAAATAAGTATTGATTCTGTAAATAAATTATTAAATTATAAAGATTCAGTTATTTGTTTTATGAGCTGTGCAAATATTACTCCAATTATAGAAGAATTTAAGAACATTATTAAGTAACTTAAATTCTTTTTTTCATATAATATAAAGATTAATATGAAAATAGAGTATATAGATGATAAATTAATTATATATTTAAGAGATTCTTTTTTTAAAAATTATGATATTAAAGAATTAACTAAAGATATAAAAGAATTGTTTGGTAAATTATTATATTATTATAAAATTGAATTATCTGGATTATATGAAGTAATGATATATGATAATAAAAAATATGGTTCTATTTTAGAAATAATTAAAAAAGAAGATTTATTTAATCCTAATGTAATAGATATAA
>CAMVLU010000048.1 GCA_947168405.1 uncultured Clostridia bacterium | reverse complement strand
TGCGGATTCAACGTTTTCTTTTTTTACGGATTTTTCTATTTTTTCAATTTTAGGAGTTTTATTAACTCTTTCATAAAACACCTTTACTTTTCTTTAATTTTAATATATCATATAAGTATGAAATGTCAAGGAGGTGTTTAGTTTTGGAACCAGAAATTACTGTAGAAGAATACATTAAAATTCGTGAAGATATTAGTTCATTTTTAGAAGAAAGAGTTAAAACTAATATATCATCTTTTGATAAATTACCTACAAATAAACATAAACAAATTGTTTTAAAAAACGCTGAAATAGTATTAAAAAAATCTAAATTAATAGAACCTACCATCTCAAAAGATTTATTTACATTAACAGAATTTGGTATAAGTGAATTTAAGTCATTAGAACATCGTATTAAAGATTTAGAAGGATTAAAAAGAAAGATTATATCAGATAGTAAAGATTATGAAGGATCATTTTCTAAAGCTGCTGAACATTTAAGAGATGGTGTTAGATATACTATAGTTCTTCCTGATGATATGTATGTTTTAAAAACAGATGAATATTTGCATAAAATAGAAGATATGGGATATACCATAGAAGAGTTTAAAAACTGTTGGGGAAAACCTTTATATCAAGGATTTAATGTTATAATTAAATGTCCTAATACAGATGATTGTTTTGAACTTCAATTTCATACACCTTTTGGTTATCAAATAAAAGAAGGATCTACAAGAGATTTATATCAAGTAGTAAGGGATGATGATATATCTCCTGAAGTGATTGAATTAAAAAAGAAAGCCAATAAACTTCGAAGAATATTTCAAGGAAGTGTACCAATTCCAAATGGTGCTAAAGAATATGATTATAGTTCTGATAAAAAATTAAATATGGGAGGTTTAAAGTAGTATGAATGAAAATATTAAATATTATCAAAGAAGAAGTGGAGTAATCGTTCGTGTTAAAGATGATGTTACACTTGAATATTTAAGTAAAGAATATGAATGGATTCCTAATCAAGAATGGTATTTATCTATGTTTGTAGATGGAACAGATGATTTTATTGAAATTAATGAAAAAGATGTAGAAGATTTTTTAGAAGAAAAATTAAATTCAAAGAAAATGACAAGATAAACTTGTTATTTTTTTTATAAAATAGTATAATTACTTTAGAGAAAGTAGGTTAATATGGCAAAGAAAAAAAAGAAAAAAGAATCAAAGAAAAAATTCTCTTATAAAGCAGAATTAATGGGAATTATATATATATTAGTAGGAGTACTTGGTATATGTGGATATGGACCATGTGGAGAGTTTATATGTGCATGTTCAGCATTTTTATTTGGATGTTTTTATTTATTCTTTTTAATAGGAATTATTTTAATAGGATTATATGTTATTTTAAAGAAAGAATTACCTGATTTTTGGAATACTAAATTAATAGGTTTATATTTATTTGTTATAGGTATTTTAATGCTTTTACATATGTCTTATTTAAAAGATGGATTTTCTGGATTTAATAATATTTTAGAGGCAACTTTTAATAATTCGATGAGAGTATTTGATATTGTTCAAGGTGCAAGTAGAACTCTTTCTTTTGAAAATATTGGGGGAGGAATGATAGGAGGATTTTTTATAAGCCTATTTGCCTCTTTATTTGATGTAGAAGGTGTTAAAATTATTTATATTGTATTAATAATATTTGGAGTAGTAATATTTACAGGTATTAGTATAGCTGATGTTGTTTCTAATATGTTATCTCGTGGAAAAGAAATGATTTCTCATAAAGATGTAGATGATGAAGAAGAGCATGTTGAGAAGATAAAGAAACATGATGTTAAGATAAATGATCATGAAGAAGTTGAAGAAGAAAAAGAAAAAGTTGTTATTTCTAATATAAATGATTTAAAAAAAGCACCTGTTGTTGAAAATAAACAAGATGAAGAAATTGAAGTAATAGATGCTGTAAAAGAAAATGAAAATTATCAATTACCACCTGTGAATCTTTTGGATCAACCTCCAAAGAAAACAAAGAATAAAAATCAAGAAGGAATTGAATCTAATATTGTTAAATTAGAAGAAGTTTTAAAAGAATTTGGAATAATTGGTCATGTTGTAGAAGTAACCGTTGGTCCTGCTATTACACAATATGAACTTGAACTTAAAGCAGGAACTAAATTAAGTAAATTAACTAGTATCAATAAAGAAATTAGTTTAGCACTTGCTAAAAAAGATGTTCGTATTGAAGCACCAATTCCTGGTAAAAGTACTGTTGGAATAGAAATATCTAATGAAAGTCCTACAACTGTATATGTTAGAGAAATTATGGAAAAATTACTTGCTGAAAAATCTAGTAATAAGTTAATGGTTGCTTTAGGAAAAGATATTTTATCTCGTCCAATGTTTTGTGAAATTAATAAAACACCACATTTATTAGTAGCTGGAGCAACTGGATCAGGAAAATCTGTTTGTATTAACTGTATCTTAGCTTCAATTTTAATGAATGCTAAACCTGATGAAGTTAAATTATTGCTTGTCGACCCTAAAAAAGTTGAATTATCTATTTTTAATGGAGTTCCACATTTACTTGCTCCAGTTGTAACTGATCCTAAAAAAGCCAGTGTTGCTTTAGCTAAAATAGTTAAAGAAATGGAAGATAGATATGATACATTTGAAGAAAAGAAAGTAAAAAATATCGGTTCTTACAATGAAATGATTGAAAAGAAAAATAAAACTTTACCAGATTCTGAAAAATTAAAGAAAATGCCTTATATTGTGGTAATTGTAGATGAACTTGCTGATTTGATGTTAGTTGCAAGTAAAGAAGTAGAAGATTCTATCATGAGAATTACGCAAATGGCACGTGCTGCTGGAATTCATTTAATTATTGCTACTCAAAGACCATCTACTGATGTTATTACAGGTGTTATTAAAGCAAATATTCCATCTCGTATATCATTTGCTGTTTCATCAGGAATTGATTCAAGAACTATTCTTGATATGACAGGAGCAGAAAAATTGTTAGGTAAAGGAGATATGTTATTCTTACCAATGGGAGAATCCACTCCAACTCGTATTCAAGGTGCTTGGATAAGTGAAGATGAAGTTAAAAAAATAGTTGATTATACTATTAGTCAACAAAAAGCAATGTATGATGAAAAAATGATGAATTTAAATGCACCTACTGAATCTTCTAAAATAGATGCCAATACAGATGTAAAAGAAGAATATGAAGATCCTTTATATGATGAAATAGTAGAATTTGTAATTACTCAAGGTAAAGCAAGTGCATCTTTAATTCAAAGAAGATTTAAACTTGGATATAATCGTGCAGCAAGAATAGTAGATTTACTTGAAGAAAGAGGAATTGTTGGACCTCAAAATGGATCAAAACCTAGAGAAGTTTTAGTTAAATTAGAAAATGCTGAAGATGTCGAATAAAAAAATATGTACAAATTAAAAAAATGTGATATAATAAGCTTATAGTAGGAGGAGTGTATGAATATTAGTTATTTAATAAGTGTTTTAGATTTATATCTTAAAAAAACAAATGAACAATTAAATATAGAAATAATTAAATATAATGGTTATATAAAATTTAATTTTTACTATGATTCTTCTTCTATAAATAAAACTTATATATCTGTAGATAATGATTCTTTTGAAAAATTTTCTAAAATATTATTTTCTAAAATACAAAAAAATGATGTTATCATAGAGGAATTAATTGATTAAAAATAGAGTTATATCATTTAGTTGGTTTGAAAAAGAACAATTAATAAATATAAGAAATTATTTTGAAGTTAACAATAAAGATTTTTCTTTTGATAGAATTCATACTCAAGAAGAAATAAATGATATAGAAAAATATGAAGATAAATTAACAAATAAAAATCAAAAATTTGCTTTTTCAATGGGATTTTCAAGTTTTATGACTATATTCTTATCAGCAATTTGGTTTTTAGATATCTTTATGATAGCTCTTTGGATTTTTAAAGCATTAAAATAAGTTGGATTTTTCCAACTTTTTTAAATTTATGCTGTATCTCAAAAACATATTTGCTATAATTAATATGGATACGTTCGAAATATCAGATGTTTTTCCTTTCGATTATTATTAAATATGAGAAAGGTGGTGATTTTATGACAAAAAGAGAGATATCTCAATTTATTATAATATTACTTCTTTTTATAGTTATTATTTTAATACTTATAAAATAAAAAAACATCTGATTTCAACAAAGTTGATTTCAGATGTAACCAAAATTTTGGAAAACGTCTGATTTCCAGTTCAGAACGTATCCTTTTTTTATTATATGAAGTTTCCTTCACTCATATTCATTATATTATAATTATTATATATTGTCAAATTGATTTATATGATATAATAATTTTTAGGAGGTATATATGCAAAATATTAATTTAGTTCCAGCAGATATATATACTGTTAATAATAAAGGAATAATAACTGAAGAAAAAATAAAAATATTAACTAATTTATATCAACCAATAATTGGATATACAGCTATTTCTTTATATTTAACATTATTAAATGATTTAGATAATATAAAAAGAGAAAATAAAATATATACCCATCATCATTTAATGACATCTATGCAATTAAAACTTGAAAACATTGTAGATGCTAGATATAAATTAGAAGGAATTGGTTTATTAAAAACTTATATAAAAACAGGTGAAATTGATGAATATATTTATATATTATATTCACCACTTTCAGCTTATGAATTTTTTAATCATCCTATTTTAAACGTTGTTTTATATAATAATATTGGTGCTAAAGAATATCAAAACTTACAAGATTTTTATAAAGTTCCTAGAATAATAACTAAAGATTATCAAGATATAACAAAAAGTTTTGAACAAATATTTACTACTAATACTAATACAAAATTATTATTTGATAATTCTGATATCGAAAATAATACTATAAAACAATTAGAAATTAAAAGTAATTTTGATATGGATTTATTAATTAATTCTATTCCTAAAAGATTAATAAGTGATAAATGTTTTTCTGATGATATTAAAGAATTAATATTAAATTTATCTTATTTTTATAAAATAGATAATATTTATATTTCTGATTTAGTAAAAAATTCTTTAAATGAAAGAGGATTAATAGATAAAACAGAATTAAGAAAAAGTTGTAGAAATTATTATCAATTTGAAAATAATGGAAAACTTCCAACTTTAATATATAATAAACAACCAGAATATTTAAAAACACCTATTGGAAATGATTCTAAATTATCTAAATTAATTTATTATTTTGAAAATACAAGTCCTAATGACTTTTTAAGAAAATGTTATGGTAATACAGAACCAACTAATAGAGATAAAAAATTAATTGAAAATTTAATGTATGAACAAAAATTAAATCCAGGGGTAGTTAATGTTTTAATTGATTATGTATTAAAAGTAAATAATAAAAAATTAAATAAAGATTATATTGAAACAATAGTTGGTCAATGGAAAAGATTAAAAGTAGAAACGGTTGTAGATGCTATGGAAGTATGTAAAAAAGAACATAAAAAGTTTAAGAAAACAGTTTTCCATAAAGAAGAAAAAGTTGTAAAAAATATTAATAACAATAATGAAAATTTACCTTTATGGTTTGATAAAAAAATTGAAAAACAAGAAGATAATTTACAAGAGTTAAATGATTTATTAAAAGAATTTGAATAAATTGTTCAAATTCTTTTTAAAATATGTTATTATGTTTATAGGATAGGTGGTCATGTGAAAAAGATAATATATACATTTATTATAGTATTAATATTTTACTTTTCTTTTGTGTTAAAAGTCAATGCTAATAATAGTTTTGGTACTTCTAAATCGGAAATAGAAAGTAAATTAAATAATAAAAATGGTGTTATAATTGAAAAAGAAAATTTTGCTTGTTTTTTTAAACAAGAAAATTTTGATATATATATTGTTATAAAATTTATTCAAGGAAGTAATGGATTTACTATGAGTAGTATAACTCATAATTTTGCACCAATGTTTAATAGTAATCCAACTATTATAATTGATAGTTCAATTCAATATGATAAATTCATATTAGGAGGAACTAAAGATAGTGTAAAAAAATATTGTGATGAGCATATTGTTAAATATGATGGATCTTCAATGATGTATATTGATTCTGACGAAGAACAAGGTCATGAGGGAAATACATATAGATATGATGAGACTATTTTTACAACTGATATTCAAAAAGAAACTTTAGAAAAAGAAGAGGCTAAAGTAAAAACATGTACTAAAAATGGAATTGGAACTGCTTCTCTATTATATAATAATAGTATAGGATGGTATTTATCAAATACAGAAGGTAAAACAATTTGTTTTGCTAATCCTGCAACAGGAACTAATGATTTTATAATAGAATCACATAAAGATGCTGAGTTTGAAAATACTTTTAATTGTAGTAATTATAATGTTGCTATTAGTAATGGAAATAATGGATTTAATTCCACTTGTGATTATTATTTTTATGAAATTAAATATGAAAGTAATGTAACTGATAAATTAGCAATTGATCGTACAGGAGGAATAGCAACTTATTATAAATATGGTGATAAATCAACAAAATTAATGGTGTATAACGAGAATGATTCGATTGTTGTAGGTGGAGTAGAAGGAAATCTTAATATATCTAATATGTCTGAATTTCAATCTGCTTTTTTGAGCACAGAAGCATCAAAATCTTATCCAAAATATATAATAAAACTTAAAGACTCATCAGAATATACATTTATAGATAGTATGAAAGATAATGAAGGAAATAATCTTCAAGTTGATGAAGTATATATAGAATCAAATGCCTTTGGAGTATCAGGAACAGGATTACCAGAAGAAGAAATAATATCAACCTGTAAACAATTATTTGGAAATGATTTTCTAGAGTTTTTAAATGACTATGTATTTAAAATAATTTGGATTGGAGTACCAATATTATTAATATTATTAACAACTTTTGATTTTGCTAAAGTGGTATTTGTCGATGATAAAGAAGGAATACAGAATGCTTTTGGAAGATTATGGAAAAGAGCAATAGCAGCAATATTAATTTTTTTAACACCATATATAATAATATTAATAGCAAATATAATTGATCCAACACAAACAACCATTCAAAGTTGTGCAAAGAAAATTAGAGAAATGGGAAGTACATCTTATATTATAAAATAAATATAAAAATAGATGAATTTATGAAAATCATTTATTTTTTTTTTTAAATATGATATTATATATCAGAAAAGAGGAATTATATGAAAAAAAAGTTATATTTGTTAATAATAATTATTGTTTGTATGTTTTCTTTTCTAATAAATGTAAATGCAGCAGATTATGTTTCTTGTTATTATAAACATAATGGAAAAGATTCTAATTTTCCTATATATAAAAGTAAAGGAATAGACAATCCAAATAATAATTTAATAATTACAATTCAATATAAATCAGATGATAATAATTATTCTGCACCTAAAATGTGGGTTAAACTTGTTAATTCAAATGTTGATATATCAACTAGTTCATCTTTTATAAATGCAATAAATAGTAATGATGGTTTTAAAATTCCGAGTACTGCTAGATATCCTGATTATACATTTAATAGCTTACCATCAATTAATGTGGAACAAATAAAAAATAATGATAGTTCGATGATGTGTCCTAATGTATATTTATATGGATTAGAAACAACTAATCCTGCTGATAATACTAAATCTCATTCATATACAATATCTTTAATAAGTGAAAAAAATGGTTTTAGTGAACCATATACATATAATAAAACGTTAACACCATTAGATATTTCTAGAGTATCAAAAGGAGAAACTACTAAAACAAGTGCATTTAATTGTAGTTATAATATTAAAGATTATAAATCAACTATATTTAATTTTTCAGGTATTATAGGTTTTGATGTTGATAATAATGGAAATGTTTCAAATATAGTAGCTGATAATATGTCAAGTAATTTAAATTTAAAATATGATGGAGAAAAATTAAAAGAATGTCCAACATATATTAAGTTAAAAGAAGTAATGAATTTTACTGATGGTTATACTAGTATTACTGCTGGAACCGCTGATTCATATGATGGAGTATACAATGGAGATATTAGTAGTGGTGAAGATAATAAAAATCTTGATGTTAATGTATTAGCTACATATAGAAAATATGGAGAGAATAAAACATATATTACAATAGAAAAATCAGCTGGAAATTATAATGTCAATTTAAATGGCGGTGGATCTGGTGCCATTAATATCAATAATTTAAATGATTATATGTCAGACATTCAAAGTGAAAATGTAAGTAATTTACCAAAATTTATTATAAAAGTGAAAGATACATCTGAATATATGTTTGTTAATAGTTTGAAAGACGAAGAAGGGGAAAATATTCAAACTGATGAAATATATATAGAATCAGGTGCACTTGGAGTATCAGGAACAGGATTATCAGATGAAGATACTTTTGAAACATGTAGACAATTATTTGGAGATACATTTCTTGAATTCTTAAATGATTATGTTTTTAAAGTAATATGGATAGGAGTACCAATTTTATTAATAGTATTAACTAGTTTTGATTTTGCTAGAGTAGTTTTTGTAGATGATAAAGAAGGAATTCAAAATGCTTTTAATAGATTATGGAAAAGAGCAATAGCAGCAGTATTAGTATTCTTAACACCATATATAATAATATTAATAGCAAATATTGTTGATCCAACCCAGACAACAATTCAAAGTTGTGCTAAAAAAATAAGGGAGATGGGAAATACATCTTATATTGTTAAAGATTTGACAAAATAAAATTGAATGATATAATAAATATGAATACGTCGAATAGGACATGATTTATAAATGATATTTTAAGAGAGTTCGTGTTAGGTGAAAACGAATAAATTAGTTTATAAATTACTACCTAGGAGTAGAACTCGAAAGAGAATTCCGGAGAAATCCGTTATCAAAAATAAGTAAAAAAAAGGATGGTACCGTCGAAAGACTCTTTGTATCATCCTTTTTTATATATAGGGAGGAATTATGATAAATATTAAAGAAAATGAAAGATTAAATATGTTAAATCACAGTGCTGCGCATTTACTTGCTCAAGCAGTAAAACATTTGTATAAGGATGCTTTATTTTGGGTAGGACCAGTAATTGAAGAAGGATTCTATTATGATATAGATTTAGGTGATACTAAATTAACAGAAGAAGATTTACCTAAAATAGAAAAAGAAATGAAAAAAATATCTAAAGATGGTAAAAAAATAATAAGACACGAATTAACAAGAGATGAAGCATTAAATATGTTTAAAGATAATCCATATAAAATTGATTTAATTAATAATATGGATGATGATACAGTTATTTCTTGCTATTCTCAAGGCGATTTTACAGATCTTTGTCGTGGACCACATGTTGATACTGTTAAAGAAATTAAATATTTTAAATTACTTAAAATAAGTGGAGCATATTATAAAGGTGATTCAAATAATCAAGTATTACAAAGAATATATGGGGTAGCCTTTGATAAAGAAGAAGATTTAAATAACTATTTACAAGAACTTGAAGAAGCAAAGCAAAGAGATCATCGAAAACTTGGTAAAGAACTTGGAATTTATATGATGTCTGATTTAGTAGGACGTGGACTTCCAATGTATTTACCTAATGGATTTACTTTATGGAATACTTTAGAAAATTATATTCGAGATAAAGAAATAAAAAGAGGATATTTACATGTTCAAACTCCACCTCTTGGAAATGTTAATTTATATAAAACATCAGGTCATTTAGAACATTATAAAGAATCAATGTTTCCAATTATGCAAGTTGAAGATGAAGAATATGTTCTTCGCCCAATGAATTGTCCACATCATATGGTAATATATGGAAATGAATTACATTCTTATCGTGATTTACCTTTAAGAATTGCAGAAATTGCTAGAGATTGTAGATATGAAGCAAGTGGAGCTTTAAAAGGAATTGAAAGAGTTAGAACATTCTGTCAAAATGATTCACATATTTTCTGTACTCCTGAGCAAATAGAAGAAGAATTTAAAGGAGTAGTTGAATTAATTCTTGAAGTATATAAAGAAATGCATATAACTGATTATAAATTTGAACTTAGTTTAAGAGATCCAGAAGATAAAGTTAAATATCATCAAGATGATGAAATGTGGAATAAAGCCGAAGATGCTTTAAGAAAAATTATGAATGATATAGGAATTCCTTATGAAGAAAAAATAGGAGAAGCAGCATTCTATGGACCTAAACTTGATGTTCAAGTAAAACCAGCTGTTGGTAATGAATTTAGTTTATCAACTTGTCAAATAGATTTTTGTTTACCAGCTAAATTTGATTTAACTTATATAGATTCCGATGGAAATAAAAAAACACCAGTTGTTCTTCATAGGGCAATCTTTGGTTCACTTGATAGAACTATAGCATATTATCTAGAAGAAACAAGAGGAATATTACCTTTCTGGCTTGCTCCAGTAGAAATTAATATTATTCCAGTTAACAATGAATTTCATTTGGAATATGCCGAGTATATTAAAGAAGAATTACAAAAGTATGATTTTAGAGTAACAGTTGATTCTCGAAATGAAAAATTAAGTTATAAGATGCGTGAAAGTCAAACTAAAAAAATACCTATGACTTTAATTCTAGGTGATAAAGAGAGAGATAATAAAGAAATTAGTTATAGATTATTTGGAGAAAAAGATACAACAACTTTAAAACTAGATGATTTTATTAAATATATAATTGATAAGAAAAATAATAAAGAGTAAAGAAAAATCTTTACTCTTTTGTTTCTATAAAAAATTCATACACATCATTGAAACCTTTAATACATACGTTTTTAATTTTATCTTCAACTTCTCCAACATAATAACTTTGATAGTTAGCTAACATTATATAATCATTTTCATTATCACCAAATATTATAATATTATCATAAGAAATATTTAATTTATTTTCTAGAAACTTCACTGTTGTACTTTTATTAATTCCTTTGTTTTTTAAACAAAAAT
>CAMVLU010000047.1 GCA_947168405.1 uncultured Clostridia bacterium | reverse complement strand
GTAATAATATATTTTCTTTAGATAGTTATAAATTATTAAAAACTAAAATGGAAGAATATTTTCATTCTAGTGTTTTTATATACTTTGAAAATAATAAAGATAAAAGTTTATATTTAGATGAATATTATAAATATTTTTTACCTAAATATATTTCTTTTTTTAGTGATAGATTAAAAATAAATGGTAATAATAATAATTATATTGTTGTTTATAATAGTGGAGAAAAGAAGCAATTAGAAGAATACTTAAAAGATATCAATAATGAATTAAATAAATTAGGATTTGAATCATTGAGTATTTATTTAGATGAAGAAGAAGGAAATGTAATTTTAGATCAAATTAAAGAAGAAACTAATCATGTAGATATAAAACCTATTATTAAACCTAATAAAGTTATAGAAAGTACTCCTAAATTTGAAAGAAGAAAAAGAATTCAAACAGTAGAAGATGATAGAGTTTACTATGGAAATATAATTGAAGGTGATATAACAACTATTTCTAATATAGTAAGTGAAGAAAATGATTTAGTAATTGAGTGTGTTATATTTGGATTAGAAGTATTTGAATCTAGTAAAAGTAATTTTAAAATTATTACTTTAAAAATTACTGATTATACAGATAGTATGTATGCTAAAATATTTTTAAATAGTGCTGAAGAATTAGAAAGATTAACTAAATTATTAAAAAATGGTAAATGGGTAAAACTTTCTGGTTATACAAAAGTAGATAGATTTGCTAATGATGAATTAGTTTTTAATGTTAATGCCATAAACGTATCTGATAAAAAAATAGAAGAAATTATAGATGATGCACCTGTTAAAAGAGTAGAGCTACATAGTCATACAATGATGAGTGCAATGGATGGGGTATGTGGAGTTTCAAAACATGGTGTTGATACAATTAGTCAAGCAATAAAATGGGGACATAAAGCACTTGCTATAACAGATCATGCTGGATGTCAAGCTTTTCCTAATGCTTATAATATGATGCTTGAATATAATAAAGGAAAAAGTGAAGAAGAAAAATTTAAAGTAATATATGGAACAGAGTTAGTGCTTGTTGATGATAATATTGAAATTGTTAAAAGAAGTAATGATGATATTTTACTTGATCAAACTTATGTTGTATTTGATTTAGAAACAACAGGTTTTAATGCTGCAACCGGAGATTCTATTATTGAAATAGGAGCTGTTAAATTAAAGGATGGAGAAATAATTGATAAATTTGATAGATTAATTAAACCTCCAACTCCAATAAGTGAAAGAATTACAAATGTTACTAGTATTACAAATGAAATGGTAAAAGACTGTGGCAATGAAGAAGAAGCTATTAAAGAATTTATTGAATGGACAAAAGATTTACCAATGGTTGCTCATAATGCTAAATTTGATACTTCATTTGTTGAAATGTGTTATAAAAAATATAATTTAGGTGAATATAAAAATACCGTTATAGATACTTTAGCTTTGTCCCGGGTATTAGATCAAGATGCTAGTCGTCATGGGTTATCATATATTACGAAAAGATATGGAGTAGAGTTTGATGAAGAGTCTCACCATAGAGGAGACTATGATGCACTTGCAACTGGTTTAGTATTTCATAAAATGATGAAAAAACTAGAAGGAATTAATATTTTAAAAATAAGTGATTTAGAAAAATTATATTCCAAAGATGATATTCATAAATTTGGTAGAACTTATCATTTTAATGCTTTAGTAATTAATAAAAAAGGATTAAAGAATTTATTTAAATTAGTATCATTAGCTAATACAAAACATTTTTATAAAACAGCAAGAGTTTTAAGAAGTGAAATAGAAGAACTTAGAGAAGGTTTATTAATTGGATCAGGTTGTTATGAGTCAGAAGTATTTTTAGAAGCAAGAAGTAAATCTGATGAAGAACTTCGTGATATTATAGGTTTCTATGATTATGTAGAAGTTCAACCTCCTGAAGTATATTCTCATTTAATTCAAATGGGAGATTTTAAAGATAAAGAAGAATTAGAAGAAAACTTAAAGAAAATAATTAGATTAACTAAAGAATCAGGTAAATATATTGTTGCAACAGGAGATGTTCATCATATCAAAAGAAGTGATAAAATTTATAGAGAAATTATTATTAATCAAAAATTACCTGGTGGAGGACTACACCCTTTAGCAAGACGTGATATTACAGAAATTCCAAGTCAACATTTTAGAACCACAAATGAAATGCTTGAAGATTTTGACTTTTTAGATAAAGATTTAGCCTATGAAATAGTTGTTGAAAATACGAATATTGTTGCTGATTTAATTGAAGATGTTGAAGTAATAATAGATACAGGTGGAATACCTTTTTCACCAAGAATAGAAAACTCTAGAGAAGATGTATATAGTATGGTATTTAATAAAGCACATAGTATGTATGGAGATCCTCTTCCTAATAATATTGAAGAAAGAATTGCTCAGGAATTATATGGAGATAGAATTATTTCTTTAGTTAAAAACTATATGGAAAGAAATAATATAGATGAAAAATTATTTGATGAAACTTTACATGATATTGTAAAACAAGGATATGATAAAGTATTTGAATTAACTAAAGAAGAATTATTACTTGAAAATGATCAAATAAGTGATGAAGATGTAAAAAAACAATTAGGTGGAATAATAGGTGGAGGATTTGATGTTATTTATTTGATTGCTCAAAAACTAGTTAAACATTCAAATGATGAAGGCTATTTAGTAGGTTCACGTGGATCTGTTGGATCAAGTTTTGTTGCTACTATGATGGGAATAACTGAAGTAAATCCACTTCCTGCTCATTATTTATGTAAAAAATGTCATTTAAGTTTATTTAATGATGAAGAAGGAAAACCATATTCAATTGATTATTCAGCATCAGGATATGATTTACCAGATAAAGAATGTCCTAATTGTCATGAACAAATGTCTAAAGAAGGACAAGATATGCCATTTGCAACTTTCTTAGGCTTTAACGCTGATAAAGTTCCGGATATTGATTTAAATTTCTCTGGAGATAATCAAGCATCAGCTCATGCTTATACTAAAGTAATATTTGGAGAAGATAATGTTTATCGTGCAGGAACAATAGGTACGGTTGCCGAGAAAACAGCCTATGGATTTGTAAGAGGTTATTATGAGAAAAAAGGAATTGATCCAGATACTGTTCATCGAGCTGAAATAGAAAGACTTGCAATAGGTTGTACAGGAGTTAAAAGAACAACTGGGCAACATCCCGGAGGAATAGTTGTTATACCAGCATATATGGATGTCTTTGATTTTACACCATTTCAATATCCAGCCGATGATGTGAATTCTGTTTGGAGAACAACACACTTTGATTATCATGCAATAGATCAAGATGTATTAAAACTTGATATACTTGGACACGATGATCCAACCATTCTCCGAATGCTTCAAGATTTATCAGGAATAGATGTAACAACTTTACCAATAAATGATTCAAAAGTTTTAAGTTTATTATCTTCCCCTGATGCATTAGGTGTTACAAGTGAACAAATAAAATGTGAAATAGGAACCTTAGGACTTCCAGAAATGGGGACTAACTTTGTTATTAATATGTTAATTAAAGCTAAACCTAAAACATTCGGGGAACTTGTTAAAATATCAGGACTTTCTCATGGAACAGATGTTTGGAATGGAAATGCTGAAGACTTAATTGATAATAATATATGTGAGTTTAAAGAAGTAATTGGTTGTCGTGATGATATAATGGTATATTTAAAAAATCATGGTTTAAAACCAAAAGATGCTTTCAAAATAATGGAATTTGTTCGTAAAGGAAAAGCTAAAAAAGAACCAGATAAATGGTTAGAGTGGAAAAAAATTATGGAAGATAATAACATTCCTGATTGGTATATAGAATCATGTCATAAAATCCAATATATGTTCCCAAAAGCTCATGCTTGTGCTTATGTTATGAGTGCAATGCGAATAGCTTGGTTTAAAGTATATCAACCCCTTAATTACTATGCAACATTCTTTTCTATAAGAGTAAATGATTTTGATATAGAAACTATGATTAAAGGATATGATGCCATTAAACTTAAAATAGAAGATTTAGAAAATAAAGGTTATGAAATTACTAAAAAAGAAGGAGATGTTTTAGAAGCCTTAAAAATAGCCCTTGAAGCAACAGCCAGAGGTATTAAATTTGCAAATATTGATTTAAATAAATCAGATGCAGTTAAATTTATTAAATCAGATAAAGAAAATACTTTAATTCCTCCTTTTAGAGCTATTGATGGACTAGGAGATACTGTTGGTAAAACAATCTGTTATGAAAGACAACAAAAAGAATTCTTAAGTATTGAAGACTTACAAAGAAGAGGAAAAGTATCTCAAACTTTAATAGAAAAAATGAAATCTATGGAAATACTAAAAGATTTACCAGAATCAAATCAATTATCTTTATTTTAAAAAATAATATTTAAAATATAGAAAATGTGTTATGATAATAATGTAGGAGTTTTTATGAAAAAAAAGAAAGTAAAAGTTAAAAAGAAAAGTTTTGTTTTTATATTTATAATTTTATTAATGCTTGGTGGAGGATTTTATATTTATAAATATGGATTACCTAAGAATTTAGCTATTCTTCCTAATGAAAAGTTTTTAGCAAATACAAATAATGTTGTTGAATTATTTGAACTTAAGCAAGAAGAAACCGAAGATAAAAAAGAAGTAGAAAAGTTAGAAAAAAGTAAAGATCTTTCAAGAGGAACTAAAGTAAAAGTATATGAAAAAGATAAAAAAACATTTGATGAGAAAGAATATGTTAGAATAGAACATGATAAAAAAGAATATTATATTTTATCCACAAATTATGTGGATAAGTATGAAGATGTTGTTTTAGAAAAAGAATTATTTGTTAGAACAAGTGTTAATTTATTAAAAGATTTAGAAGGTAAGATAGGAACTTTGTTAAAAAAGGGAGATAAATTAGAAGTAATTGGATATGAAAAATTACTTGATGATGGTAAAGTAGATATTTATAAAGTAAAAAAAGAAGATAATGAAGGATATGTTTATAGTAAATATGTAGTATTAGATTCTGAGTCTGCTAATAAAGTATATGATGAAGAAGGTATTTATAAAATACATGTTAATAGAACTGATAAATATGGTGGAGGTAATGCTAAGAATTTAGATTATTATCCTGTTGAAAAACCTAAATTTGAAGAAAATAAAATGCCTGATGAAGTATATGCTTTATATGTAAATGGTTCTAAAGGTATTAGAAATTCTATTGATAATTATATTGAATATGCAAAAACTACGAAAATAAATGCTTTTGTTGTAGATATAAAAGATGATCAAGTACCTGCTTATGCTAGTAAAGTATATGATGAATATTCTCCAACTAATGCAAAACACGCCTATAACAGTGTTGAAGATTATAAATATGCAATTGATAGATTAAAAGAAGAAGGATTTTATGTAATAGGAAGAATTACAACTTTTAAAGATGATTATTATGCTGCTGATAATCCTGATAATGTTATTAAAACAACTAATGGAACTTTACTTAAACATAATGGTTCTTATTGGCCAAGTGCTTTTAACCGTGATGTATGGAAATTTAATGTTGATTTAGCAAAAGAAGCAGTTAATTTATTTCATTTTAATGAAATTCAATTTGATTATTGTCGTTTTCCTGATAGATTAAATAGTTATGAAAAGGCAGGAACAATTGATTATGGAAATACTTATTCAGAAGAAAAAGCGGAAGTATTACAAAAATTCTTGTATTATGCAACTGATGAATTACATAAATTAAATGTCTATGTTAGTTGTGATGTGTTTGGAGAGTCTAGTTGGGGATATGTAACAGCCTATGGTCAATATTGGCCTGCTATGTCTAATATTGTTGATGCTATAAGTGCTATGCCTTATACAGATCATTTTAATAAAGATGAGACATATTGGAAGAATCCTTATCAAACAATGTTAAACTGGGGAAAAACGGCTGCTGAAAGACAAAAAGAAATTCCAACACCTGCTGTTGCTAGAACTTGGATAACAGCTTATGATACTCCTTATTGGAAACCAACTGTTACTTATGATGGAGAAATGTTATCTAAACAAATTCAAGGACTATATGATGCAGGACTTACTGGTGGATATATGACTTGGAATGCAAATAGTAGTTTAGCCAAATATAAATCTCAAGCTACAGCATTTAAGAAAACTTATACAGCAGAATAGAGGTGAACTATGCAAAAGAAAATAAATTTAGAAAATAATGAATATGAAGTAATTGAAAATGTAAATGATTGTTTAAACGTAGAAGAATTAACTAATAAATATACTGATTATTTTGAACCATATGATTATATATTAGGTGATTATGCATATGGAAAATTAAGATTAAAAGGTTTTTGTGATCGAAGTAATAAAAAAGTAAATAATATAAATGATATTAGAGGAAAAGATTTATATCTAAAAAATCAATGTGCTTATCATTGTAATTATTTTCTTATAAAGAAAGTTGTTAAATAGGATTTTAATCCTATTTTTTTATTTTTTTTTTAAAATAAGAGAAAATTTACAAAAAATACTTGAAATAATAAATAATTATGATAAAATGGTAGTAGAAGATATGGAGGATAAAGTTATGAAAAATAGAAAAACGATGACAATTACTCTTGGAAATGGTACAAAGGAAGAAGTAGAATTATTATTATCTTTTAAATTTAATGATAATAATAAAGAATATGTTATATATACAAAAAATGAAAAAGATGACAATGGTAATGTAACAATATATGTATCAAGTGTTACAAGAGTAAATAATGATGTAACGCTTGGAACAGTTACTGATGATTCGGAATGGTCGAGAATTAAGGACCTTCTTAGAGAACTATCTAAAAATGAATAGCAAGGAGGGAATCATGCAAGAAAATATTACTTATTATGATGATACAAGATATGATAATTTAACTAGTTTAGTATCAAATAAAGATGAAAATCCTGATAAATTAAGTGCTAAACTTGCTAAGCTAAGTGCTCTTGATAAAGTAGAAAATAGTGTAAATAAAATTAAAAGTGAATTAAAAAATCAAGTAGAAAAAACTGAAACTGTTTCAGTGACTCCAGAAGTTACAACTGAAACTCCTAGTGTTGAAGTGACTCCAGAAGTAACAACTGCTGAAGAGACAACACCAGTTGAAGAACCAAAAACTGAATATCCATCAAAAGAATCATTAGAAGCAAGAACAAATGGAATAGAATTTTATAATGATTTTGACGAACCATCAGCTGAGACATTAGGAAGAAAATTAAGAGTTGCTCCTCAAGTTACTGATAGTATGGATTATGCACGTAATACTTTAGGTGTTGATTATGTTCCAGAAAATGTTGAAACTTCTGTTGAAACTACTGAAGAGGAAGTAGAACCAACTGTTGATATGAATGCACCATTTGAAATGCCAGCAATGGAAATTGAACCAGAAGTAGAACCAAATACAAACGTTGAACCTGAAGTTCAACCAGAGGTGTCTGTTGATACTTCAGTAGAACAACCTCAAACATTTGATTTTTCTGCTTTACCTGGTGTAGGAGAAAATATTTCTAATATGCCTGTTGAAGAAAAAGTAACATATGAAGATCATATGACTACTGAAGAACAAGATAATCGTTTAAATGATTATTTAAATAGAGATACAACTATGGATACTCAAACTCAATCAAGTAATATTACGGATTTAGAAGAAATTCGTAGATTAAAAAGAGAAATAGAAGAAGCAAGAAGAAGTCTTCAACAAGTTAAAGGAAATGTTTCTGATTTACAACAAAAAGATAATCGAATATCTGAACAATTAGCAATGTTAAAACAAGATTTAATTGCTCAAAAAGATGCTGTTAATCAAGAAATACTTGCTGAAACAACTGAATGGAATAATTTAACTCAACTTGTTAGAGAAAAAGAAGCTTTAATGAGTGAAGAAGATTTAGTAAAAAGTAGAGCAGCTTAAACTAGTGTAAATTCACTAGTTTTTTTGTATAAAAATATTTTTTAATATCATAATATTATTGAAGTAAAATAAAATGTATTAGGTGAAAAGTGATACGTTTTTTTCTTTTTTTAATAGGATTTGGTTTTAGTATAATAGGATGTATGTATATTATTTTATATTTAAATTATTTAACTATAGGTTATAGTTTTGTTGATTATTTAATATTTATTTCGAAAAGAGTTGAATGTTATTTTTCAATAATAGGAATAATATTAATAACTATATCAATTTTTAAAAAGGAGAGTTTATGACATATATTTATGATATTTTATTAAATTTTAATGATGATTTTTATGAGTTTTATGAATGGGAAAAAGGAGATTATATCTATCATGTGAAAAAAATACCAATTATAAAAATAGATACTAATTTAATGGAATTATTATTTAGTAAAAAAATTAAATTTACTAAAGAACTAGGAAATATGATTTATTCTAAAGTTGATTTATTTGGAAATAGAAAATATAAATTGAAATATTGTTGTTTATTTACAGATGGATACAAGGTTTTAGGAGTTTTATTAAATGATAATTTAGAGGTTAATAAATTAAGTGATTTATTACTTGATGAAGCAAGTGATGCTATTAATATATCCAATAGGTCTAATATTGTAGATCTTGAATATAATATAATAGGTAATAATAAATATAATTATTTATTAACAAGATATGAAAATAATATTAAAAAATATTTAGAAGAGGAATTAAAAAATATTTATAAAAATAAAGAAGATAGTAAATTAAAATATATTTATTATGAATATTTTAATAATAATATTGATAATATAGATGATGCATATAAAGAATTAAAAAATAGTTTAAAATTAGGAGTTACAGAAAAACATATTAATTTATACAATCTTTTACATTTAAAAGAAGAATGTAAAAATATGAAAATGGGTGGCTAAATTTGACAAATTGTTATTAATTTGTTAGAATAATTGGCATTCACCAAAAAAAGGAGGAATTATGTTTTATTCTGTTACACAAGTAGAAGGTATGATTGAAAGTGATCCATCCCTGATTTTCTCTCTAATAAAAGAGGCTGAATGGGAAGTTGTAGAAAAAGTATTAGATAAAGAATTAATTGATTTAAATTTATTAGATGAAAACAATGATAATGTTGTTATGAATCTATTAAAAAATAAACAATATAATCTAGTACTTAAATATTTAGATAGAATAGATATTAATCATCAAAATAAAGATGGTGATACATTAATGCATATGTTAACATGTATTAATTATGTAAATATAAGAGAAATATTAGAAAAAGTATTAAATATGGATAATATAGATTTAAATTTAAAAAATAATTTAGGTGAAACAATATTAGATAAATCTATAAATAATCATTATTTATATACTACAATGAAAATATTAGAAAATAAAAATTTTAATTCTATAGATATTTATTCATTTAAGCATTTATATGAAGAATATATAAAAAGTAATAATTATGGTAAATATTCTAAATTAAGTAATTTAGAAATAATTTTAGAATCTATGGAAAATAAAAGATTAATACCTAGAATGAGAAAATTATTATATTTAATAGAATATAATATAGAATTGATAAAAAAAGATATAAACAAATCAAAAACAGAAAAATTAGATTATATAATTGATCATATCGTAATGGATACAATAAGCTAAATAGTTCAATATTTGAACTATTTTTTGTATAAAATAAAAAAATATATTCATACTATTACTGGGTGATAAAATGAAAAAATTGGTAATAGGATTAATTATTTGTTTATTAACATTAACGGGATGTGAAACTAATTTAATGAATACTCCAACTAAAAGAGTAGAAACACTTTTAAATAATTATGTAACATTAGATAAGAAAGTATTAGATGATTTAGATGAAACACTTTTAAGTGAAACAATCATGACTACTTCTCAAAAAGATAAATATCGAGAAATTATTAAAAAACAATATCAAAATTTATCATATGAAATAAAAGATGAAACAGTAGATGGTGATAATGCTACAGTTGAAGTAGAAATAGAAGTATTTAATTATAAAAAAGTAATAGATGATGCTAATAATTATTTAACAGAAAATCAAAAGGAATTTTTAGATGAAACAGGTAAAGTTAATCCTGAAAAATTTAATGATTATAAACTAGAAGAATTAAGAAATGTAAAAGATAAAGTTAAGTATACTTTAAATTTAACACTTACTAAAAAAGATAATAAATGGGTGCTTAATGATTTAACTGATACTGATATTAGTAAAATACATGGAATGTATGCATAGATACTAAAATAGTATCTTTTTTTCTTATTTTATGTTAAAATAATTTTTATCTTTAGGGGGATAATATGGATAATAGTTTTCTAAATTTAACAACGGATGAAAATATTAATAAAATTAAAATAGATAAAAAATTAATACCTGCTTTTAAAAAAACAATGCGTAATTTTCAAGAATATTTTAATTATATGGGATATACAGATACAAGAGATTATAATGATTTTTTTAATAAATATATTGTTAGTAAAAATTCCATTAATAATATTAAAATACAATGTAATAATAAACCTTTTAAAAATGATGCAACTGGTTTATATAATTATTATAAAAATAAAATTACTATTGATAGATCTCTACTTGATAATCCTAGAGAAGTATTAGATTCTTTAACTCATGAATTTATCCATTTTTTAGTAATGAATAATGTTCGAAATAATAATATAGAAAATAGTATTATTGATGAACAATATTTAAATGAACCTATAACAGAAATGTTAAAAATGAAAATATTACCTTTATCTTATCAATCATATTATCCAGAAATATTAATGATTAAGTTTTGGTTACTAATGAATAATAAAACTTTAGATTTTAAAGATTTTTTAAATGAAGGTAAATTTTATAATATGGAATTTGAATTTAAAGAATTATTAAGAATATACTGGGATAGTTTAAGTGAACTTGAACATATAACAGATGCTTTAAAAAATAAAAATTATATTAATATTCAAAGATATTTAATTTTGAATATATGAGAGTTAATAAGCCTGCACTTT
>CAMVLU010000046.1 GCA_947168405.1 uncultured Clostridia bacterium | reverse complement strand
AATGGCGGTCGTATTGAAAATGAAGGAAAATGGAATTACTGAAGAAATAGAATTAAACTAAAAAAGAAATAAAATATTAAGTGAATAATTTACTAAAAAAATAATAAAAAAGTAAATAAAAAAAGAAAAAATAAAAGAAATAATAAACAAATTAAAAAACTGAAAAAAATGAAAATAATAAAAAATAAAAAATCAACAAAAAACTAAAAATGTTAAAAGTCCAAGAGGAAAAATATATGACACTAATGGTAATATTATAGTAGATAATAAATTAATACCAGTGATATTCTATAAAAATGATAATAAATTATCTACTAAAGATGAAATAAAACTTGCATACAAAATAAAAGATTATATAGATTTGGATATATCTAAATTAAATAAAAAATCTATAAAAGAATTTTATTTATTAGAACATGAAAATGATATAAAAAAAAGAATAGATGATAAAGATTATACTAAGTATAAAAGACATGAATTAAGTGATATAGATTTTTATAAATTAAAATTAGATTTAATAAATGAAGAAGATATTAATATTTATAATGATGATGATAAAAAAGCAATTTATTTATATTCATTAATGACAACTGGATATAAATATGAAGATAAGATTATAAAAAAAGATATAACTGAAGAAGAATTAGCATATTTTTCGGAAAGTAACTTTTTATTAAATGGTTTTAATACTAAATATATATATGATAGAAATTATATTTATAATGATACTTTAAAAACAATATTAGGAAAAGTTGGAAATATTACTAAAGAAAATAAAGATTATTATTTAAATAAAGGATATGAATTAGATGATACAGTAGGACTTAATGGTTTAGAATATATGTATGATAATTATTTAAAGGGAGGTAAAGATAAATATAAATTAGTTGGAAATGATTTAATATTAGAAAGCAATGGTCAAATAGGTAATGATTTATATATAACAATAGATATTAATTTACAAAGTATGGTTGATAATATTTTAGAAAGTGAATTAAAAATAGCTAAATCAGGAATAAATACAAGATTTTTAGATAGAAGTTATGTTACTATTACTGATCCAAGTAATGGAGATATTAAAGCTATCTCTGGTAAAATAATTCAAAATAATAATATAACAGATTATAGTATAGGAGCAGTTCTTGATACGATGGTGTCAGGAAGTGTTGTAAAAGGAGCTAGTATATTAGTAGGTTACAATGAAGGAAAAATTAGAATAGGAGAAGGAATGGTAGATGAATGTATAAAGATTAAAGCTACTCCTAAAAAATGTTCTATTTATACCATGGGATATGTAACAGACTTAGATGCTTTAAGAAAAAGTAGTAATGTTTATCAATTTAAAACAGCTCTTCGTGTTGCTGGTGTTAAATATGGATATGATATGCCTGCTCCTATTAATAAAGAAGCATTTAATATTTATCGGGATTATTTTGCTTTATTTGGATTAGGTGTATCAACAGGAATAGATTTAGAAAAAGAAAATACAGGTATTAAAGGAAAAGAGGAAAATGCAGGACTATTAATGAATTTAGCAATAGGTCAATATGATAGTTATACTAATATACAATTAAATCAATATATATCGACTATTGCTAATTCTAAAAATAGATATAAATTACATTTTCTAAAATATATAAGAAATAATGATAATATTATTAATGATTATGAACCAGTTATATTAAATAATTTAGATAAAATAGATAATAAGTATATAGAAAGAGTAAAAAAAGGCTTAAGACTTGTAATAACAGACGGAACAGGAAGAGGTTATATAGATGATAATAAATTTGCATCAGGAAAAACTGGAACAAGTGAAACTTTAGCTGATAGTAATAATGATTCTATTTATGAAACAGAAACTATTTCAACAGCATTTGTTGCTTATTTACCAAGTGATAATCCTAAATATGCTATATCTATAACAACTCCTAGTATTAGTTATATAAATTCAAGAAGTAATTATGTTTATCCTTTTAATAAAATAGTTATAAAAAAAATAACAGATAATTTATAATAATTCTTGATTATTTATAAAAAATATTATAAAATTAATTATAGTTAGGAGCATAGATATGAAAGAATTATTTCAAAATAGATATTTTAATAAATATTTACCATTATATATAATAATATTAACTATAGTTGTATTATTAGGAACTAGTTATGCACTTTTAAGAAGTAGTCATACAAGTTCAGAAGCCTATACCATAAATGTAGGACTTTTAGAAGTTGATTTCTTTGGAACAACAAATACTTTAACAATTAATAATATGGTTCCAATGACAGATGAAGAAGGAATGGAACAAAATGATAATGTTTTAAATTTTACAGTAAAAAACACAGGACAAATAAAAGCTGATTACAGTGTTTATATAGAAGAGACTAGTACAAGTCCTGAATTTAAATCTGTAATAAGATATTCAGTAAATAAAGCTGATTCAGGATATGGGAATACTTTAAAATTAACAAATAATATGTTATATATTGATAAAGATCAAACTTTAGATGTAGGTGGAACAGTTAACTATAAAGTAAAATTTTGGTTAGATTATGATGCTGATAAAACATACATGAATAAAACATTTAGTGCTAGGATTGTAATTGATGTAGTTGAGGGTCGAGATTATGAATTAGATGGATATAAATATTATTGTGGCAGTCAAGAAAATGTTTATTGTATTAATAGTTATGAAGATTTAGTAACACTTCGAGATGAAGTAAATGCAGGAGACTCTAAATCTGGAAAAACATATGTCTTAACAAAAGATATAGATATGGGTGGAAAATTTGATAGTGAAGGAACTATGTTAGATGGTTCAACAAATTGGACACCAATTGGAACAAGTACAAATTCATTTTCAGGAACATTTGATGGAAATGGACACATTATTACTAATTTATACATTAATTCTAACCAAGAATCTACTGGTTTTTTTGGAGTAGTATCAAATGGAACAATTAGAAATTTGGAAATAGAAGATTCCTATTTAATAAATAATTTTAATAATACAGGAATGATTGCTGGGCAATTGAGAAACTCCTCATTGATGGAAAATTGTTATAATGCAGGAACTGTAATAGGTCAAAAAACTACTGGAGGAATGGTTGCACATATGGTTAATTCAAATATAAATAATTCTTATAATTTTGGAAAAGTATCTAGTTCAAATCAACTATTTGCCGGAGGTATAGTTGGTTATATTGAGGCTGATGTATCTATAAGTAATACTTATAATGCAGGAGTATTATATAATGTTGGGTTATACAGTGCAGGAATTGTTGGAGGAAGTAAAGGAACTATTGCAAATACATATAATGTTGGTGAAATTAATGGAACTGGATGTGCTGGTATACTTGGTCAATTTTATCTAAGTGGAAATGTTTCTAATTCTCATAATGTAGGAACATTAAATTGCAGTACTAAAGGAGGAATTATTTTTTTGATAAATCCAAATGGCACTCAAACCTTAATTAATAATTTTTATCTAAATACAACTGCACCTTATGGTATATTTGAATCATCAAACAACAATTTTCAATCTCAATCAGATAATGGAACAACACCTTTACCACTTGAACAAATGCCTTCAGTGTTATCTGTAATAAACTCTGATAATGCATTTGTTGAAGACACTAATATTATTAATAATGGATACCCTATATTAAAATGGCAAGCTGAAAGATAATTAAAATAATATAATAAAACTAAAAAAGTAGTTTATGTAAAATCATGTAAAACACATTGAAGTAGTTAATGGCCTTCTTGTTCGAGCAAAAGATTTGACGGGAACAATCTGTAAAATAAGGAAAATAATTATATTAAAGTATATAATAGAGAAGTTTCCCCAGATGGCATTATAAATATTAATATAGAAACTGATAAATATGTTAAAGTTAAAAGTTGATAATTTATCAGTTTTTTATTATTATAAAAAAATTTTTATTTTGAATTTTATAATTATTTTTATTTAAATTTATTAATTTAATTATTATATTTTATGTGAAATTAGAAAAATAAATATTAGAATTTAATAAACTAATAGTACAAATGTGATGTTTACAAAAATTGACATATTAGACTTTGTATGATAGTATTTATTTATTCTGGAAAATATAAATAACTAGTTGTTGGAAAGGAGAAATAATTATAAAAAACAATTTAGTTGAGACAGAAATAAGAAAACTTGATAGAGAAGAAGCTGTTGAAGAAGAATCTAATAAAACTAGAACTGAAATGATAATGAATATGTATAATAAAAAAATAGATATTAATCTTATTGCTGAAGTGTCTAATTTATCTATTGAAGAAGTAAATAATATTATTGAAATTAATAAATAATTAAATATTTTATATTTGTATTAATAAATCTACTTTACAATAAATTATTTAAAAAATTTAAATTTATTTAAAAATATCTTTTATGTTTAAATATTATATGTTATTCTTATAATAGAGGAATGAATAATATGGAAGATAATCATAGTAAGAATATTATTGCAGTGATATTTTCAGTTGCTTTAATATTAATAATATTTATGTTAGTTTTTTCTTTTAATAAAAATGAAACAGGTATATATGTTTATTTCTTTACAGAAGGTGGAACACCTGTTGAAAAGATTAAAATTAATGTTGGGGATAGTATTGATTTACCTACAACTAGTAGAAATGGTTATACTTTTTTAGGATGGTATAAAAGTGGTATTAAAGTATCTAATTTAACTAGATATAATGAAACTACTACTTTATTTGCTAAATGGTTAAAAGAAGGTAGTAATACTTTTACAATTACTTTTGATTCAAATGGAGGAACTGAAGTTGAAAGTTTAATTGTTGAATGTGATAAAGGTGTAAAACTTCCAGTTAATCCCTATAAAGAAGGATATGAATTTGTATCATGGTTAGATAATGATAATAATCCTGTTCTTGATGAATCTATATTAGAATGTAAAGATATAACTTTAAAAGCTGAATGGAAAAAAGTAGAAGAAAAAAAAGAAACTAAAGAAATTAATTATACATGTCCTAATGGATATAATTTAGTTAACAAAAAATGTTCTATTGAAAATAATGCTCTAGAAAGATGTCCTAGTAATTCTATCTTAAATGAAGATATATGTATTAGTCAAACTGATAGTGATAAAGGTAATATGGTATGTAAAACTGTTGATATTGAAACAAGTGATGGGATTAAAAATCTTGAAGGTGAATATTTTGATGGTAAATGTGGTTATTATGTTTATTTTAATTTAAACCAAGATGATTGTAATTATGTTTGGGATAATAATAAGTGTTATGCTAAAGTAATAGAAGGTGGATATGATATAAGTTGTCCTTATGGATATACATTAAAAGATGATAGTTGTAAAAGAATAATGGAAAAAGAATATTACTGTGAAACAGGATATAATTTAAATAATAATAAATGTATTAGAACAATAGATGCAACAATTAGATAAAAATCTTCACTTTGAAGATTTTTAATTTTATTTATTTTTACTTATATTTAATAGTATTCCTATTCCTATTAAACTAGTTAGTAAACTAGAACCTCCATATGACATGAAAGGAAGGGTAACTCCTGTAACAGGTATTAATCCTATAACAACTGATAAATTCATGATTACTTGAACAATTAATTGAAAGATTAAACCGAATGATAAATATTTAGCAAATAAATTTGTTTGTTTTAAAGATATTTTTATTCCTCTTATTAAAATAATTGCAAATAATAATAAAATAACTAGTGTTCCAACTATACCGAATTCTTCAGCAATAATTGAAAAAATAAAATCTGTTTGAGGTTCTGGAAGATAAAAGGCTTTTTGTCTACTATTTAAATATCCAACTCCAAATAATCCTCCTGGACCTATAGCATATAAACTCTGAATTATTTGAAAACCTGTTCCTAATGGATCTGACCAAGGATTTATAAATGAAGTAATTCTATCCATTCTATAAGGTGCAATTATTATTAAACCTATAATTCCTATAATTCCAATTATTCCTAAAAATATAAAGAATTTCATATTAACACCTGAAATAAATAACATTGCTATTATAGTTGTAACAATAATCATTCCTGTTCCAAAGTCAGGTTCTAACATTATTAATCCAAATAAAAATAATAAAATAAATAAAATTGGAAAAACACCTTTTTTATAATCTTTTAAAAATTTATTACTTTTTTCTAAATATTTAGATGTAAAAATAATTAAAGCTATTTTTGTAAATTCACTAGGTTGTATACCAAATGATGCTATTTGAAACCAACTACGACTTCCATTTCTAACTACACCTATTCCAGGTATTAATACTAAAATTAAAAGAATAATACATGATAATAATATTATATTTGACTTTTTATAATATAATTTATAATCTATTTTAGATATTATAAATAATAATATTATACCTATTATTGAAAATATACCTTGATTAATTACATATTTAAAAGGATTATTAAATTTATAATTAGCCCAAATAAAAGATGCTGAATATATCATAAATAAAGAAATAATCATTAAAATTAAGACAGTTATTGTTAATATTTTATCAGTGTTTTTCAAAGTATCACCAATTAAGTTTATGATTAAAATTTAAATAATATAAAAAAGAAGTGATTTTTTTTAATTTATAGTTTATAATGTAAATAGGAGTGTGGAATATGGAAAAAGTCATGGATGAAAAATGTTTAAGTTGTGGTGCTTCAATTAAATATAATCCTAAGAAAAAGAAATTTATATGTGAATATTGTCATTCAGAGTTTACTTTAGAAGATTTAGATAAGAATAAGAAAAAAATAAGCAAAGAAAATAAATTAGAACGTGAATTTAGTAAAATGGAAGATATGGAGGGATACACTTGTAAAAACTGTGGAGCCTCTATTGTTAGTTTAGATAATATTTCTTCAACAACCTGTCTTTATTGTAAGAGTAGTGCCATTATTAAAAATAGATTAACAGGTGTTTATAAACCAGATAGTATTATTCCATTTAAATATAAAAAAGAGGATGCTATAGAAGCATTTCAAAATATTTGTAAAGGAAGATTATTAATTCCTAAAGGATTTAAAAATATAAATAACATTCAAGATATGGAAGGATTATATGTTCCATTTTGGTTATATAATTGTAAAAACAATGCTTATTTAAATTGTGATGGTACAAAAGTAACAACTTGGATGGATTCAAGATATGTATATACTAAAACAAGTTATTATAAAGTAATTCGTGAAGGAGATTTAACTTTTGAAAGTGTTCCTAATGATGCTGCAACTAGATTTGATGATGTAATAATGAATGCTATTGAACCATTTGATTATAATGAATTAGTTGATTTTAATCCTAGTTATTTAGCAGGATTTTTATCAGAAAAATATGATGTTGAAAGTATTGATGCCTATAAAAATGCTAAGGTTAGAATTGAAAATGATTCAATTAGTTATTTAAAAAGAGAAATGACTGGATATAATACCTTAATAGAAAAAGAAAAAAATAATAATATTGAAGTTCAAAAAACAAAGTATGTATTCCTACCTGTATTTGTTTTAAATATTAAATATAAAGATAAAATATATCATTTTGCTATGAATGGTCAAACTAAGAAACTAGTTGGAGAAATACCTGTTGATAAAACTAAATTATTTTTGTTAATATTTATAACATTTGTAATAGGATTTGGAATTTTATTACTAGTATTTAATATGATGGGATATAGGTGGTAATATGAAAAAATATATTTATTTTAGTGTATTTATACTATTGCTTTATTTAATTAGTATTATTCCTGTAAGTGCTAAAGAAATAAGAACTTGTGTTAGAACAGATAGTGATCTTCATGTAAGAGAAAGATTTAATTTAGGAAGTAATCGAAATGATATAATGACTACTCCTTGTGTTGATGATATGGATAAAGTTTATGATTTTGCTGACTTATTAACTGATGAAGAAGAAGATAAATTATTTGAACAAATTAATTCTTTTATTAGTCAAACAGGATATGATTTAGCTGTTGTTACAACAAATGATAATAATAAAAGAAGTGAAATAGAATATGCAGATGATTTTTATGATTATAATGATTTTGGTAAAAATTCTACAAGAGATGGTTTATTATTACTTATAGATATGACTAATCGAAAAGTATATATATCAACAACTGGTAATGCTATAGTAATGTATAATTCAAGAATTGACTCTATAATTGATGCAGGGTATGATTATTTAACTAGTGAGGATTATTATAATACTTTTAGTAAGATGATTGAAAAACAAGAATATTATTTTGATATTGGAGTAGATGAAAAAGATGCTAAAACAATTATTATTGATGAATATGGAAATGCATCATATATTAAATATATGCCTTATGGATTAATAGGATTTATATCTGGAATAGTTACTTTAATAGTATCAATTATCATATATAATAAATCTAAGTTAAAATTAAAAGTTGGATCAACTATTAGTTATATGAAAGATAAAATTATTACTAAAAAACAAGATAATCTTGTTAATACTGTAGTTACTCATACTTTAAGATATAGTGATACATCAAGTGGTGGAGGACATTCTTCTGGTGGAGGATTCCATTCATCTAGTAGTGGTAGTTCACATGGTGGTGGCGGAAGAAGTTTCTAAAAAATCTTTAAGAAATTATGCTTTATCATTAAGAAAAGAAATAATTAATAAAAAGGATTTAGAAACTAAGGTAATAAATAATGTTTTAAATAATAAAAAAGTATTAGAAGCAAATAATATATTAATATATGTATCTCTTGATATGGAAGTTGATACTAAAGTATTAATAAATAAATTATGGAATTTAAATAAAAATATATATGTTCCTAAAGTAGAAGGAAGTATTATTAATTTTTATAAAATAGATTCTTTTAACGATTTAGTAATAGGTTCATTTGGTGTATTAGAACCTATTACTAATATAATATATAAAGATGATAATAATAGTTGCTGTATTATACCTGGATTATTTTTTGATAAAAATAATAATCGATTAGGATATGGTGGTGGTTATTATGATAGATTTTTAGAAAATAAAAATATTTATAAAATAGGAATATGTTTTTCCACATTTATAGTGGATAATCTTATTACAGATAAATATGATATTAAAATGGATGAAGTTATAACAGAGAGGTAAAAATGGAATTTGATAGATTTAAAATACTTGTAGGTGATAAATTTGATAATATTAAAAATTTAAAAGTATTAATTCTTGGTGTTGGAGGAGTAGGTGGAATCGTCGCTGAATCTTTAGCAAGATGTGGAGTATCAAATATTACGATTGTAGATTCTGATATAGTTGATATAACTAATATTAATCGTCAAGTTATAGCATTTCATTCAACTATTGGTAAAAAGAAAGTTTATGTATTAAAAGATAAATTACTTGATATAAATAAAGATTGTTTAGTTGATACGTTTGATATATTTTATAATGAAGATAATAAAGATATTATTTTTAATAAAGAATATGATTATTTAATAGATTGTTGTGATACTATAAAAAGTAAAGAAATAATTATTCGAGAAGCAATTAAAAGAAATATAAAAATAATATCTTCTATGGGTGCAGGATTTAAATTTGATCCATCAAAAATAACCATCGATAAATTAAAAAATACTAGTTATGATAAAATAGCTAAAATACTTCGATATAATTTAAAAGATAATAAAAAATGTTTAGAAATACCTGTTGTATATTCTAAAGAATTGTTTGATAAAAAAGATAATATTATAGGATCTAATTCTTATATACCAACTATGTTTGGATTATATATAACATCATATATAATAAAAGATATAATGGAGGAGAAATGAAAAAAGAATACATACCAACTATACTAATAATTGTTTTATTATTAGGTTTATTAATATATTATTATGTAATGTAAAAAAAATATTGAATAAATTTAAATATTTGTTATAATTATATTAAGGAGAGTGATATTATGGGTTTAATTAAGTCTGCTTTAACCTCTGTAACTAGTACCCTTCATGATCAATGGGAAGAGTATATTACATGTGATAGTTTAGATACTAATACCTTAGTTGTTAAAAAGACAACAAAAAATGGAGTTATATCCAATAAAAGTAGAATTCAAGTTGCACCTGGACAAGTTGCTTTAATATTTGATTCAGGAAAAATCTTAGATGCTACTGCTGAAGAAGGAATTTATACCTTTGATGAATCTAGTTCACCATCATTATTTGCTGGACAATTTGGTGAAATGTTTAAAGAAATGTGGGAAAGATTTAAATTTAATGGAACACCTAGTAAAGAACAAGCTATTTTTTATATCAACGCAAAAGAAATTATAGGAAATAAATTTGGTTCATCTAGTCCAATGTCTTATCCAGATCCTGAATATAAAAATATATATATTCGTTACTTTGGAGTATATTCATTTAAAATTGCGGATCCATTTGCATTTTTCTCAAATATTGTAGGTAATATTAAAGATACTTATACTAAAGAAGAATTAATGGAACAAGCAAATGCTGAATTTGTATCTGCTTTAGATGTTGCACTTCAAAAATGTGCTGCTGATGGAATTGTTTTCTCAAGTTTACCTAGTAAACAATTAGAGATTGCTTCTCATATGAATGAAGCATTAGATACAACATGGAAACAACTTCGTGGTATGGAAGTAGTAAGTGTTGCAATTGAAAAAATTACTCCAGATGATGAATCAAGAGAAAGAATTCAAAAATTTGATAATGCTTCAATGTATGGTAAAGAAGAATATGCTGCAGGAAGAATGGTTGATGCTACATCAACTGCTATGGAAAAAGCTGCTGAAAATGCTAATGGAGCTGCTGCTGGATTCATGGGACTTGGTATGATGAATGGTGCTGTTGGAGGAATGACTAATCCACTTGAATATGTTAAGAAAAATGGAGAAGGAAAGAAAGAAACTGGAACACCTTGTCCTAACTGTGGAGAAATAGTAACAGGAAATTTCTGTTCTAAATGTGGAACTAAATTAGAAGTTGCTGCTGAAAAACATTGCACTAATTGTGGTGAAAAAGTAACAGGAAATTTTTGTTCTAAATGTGGAACTAAAGTAGAATAATAATATGTAAAAAAATGTAAAAAATAAAAAAATACGATATGTAATATATGTCAAATTTTTTTGAAAATGTCAGTAAATAATTTTTAGAGAATGTCAGTAAGGC
>CAMVLU010000045.1 GCA_947168405.1 uncultured Clostridia bacterium | reverse complement strand
ATGATTATTTTATTAAAGATAAATACTCCATTAAAGAATTAATAAATGATATAGATAATAATAAAGAAAATATAAATAATGATAAAAAATATAATATAAGAAAAGAATTAAGAGAAGCAGATATTTTAACTATATCAATTGGAATGGATGAATTAGTTAATATTTTGAATAATGATAATATTGATGAGAATATTGATGATATGGTTAAAAATATGGATAGTCTGTTAAAAAAAATAACAAGTTTATCTAAAAGTAAAGTTATCTTAATAGGTTATTATAATCCAAATAATAAATATACTAAAGCAACAGATAGATTTTTTTCTTATTTATCAGATAAATATAATAGTATTTGTAAAAAATATCATGTTGAATATATAGATATTTATAATATTATTAAAAAAAATAATAATTATTTACCTAATAAATTAGATTATCATTTAACTAGTAATGGATATTTACAAATAGCAAAAGAAGTAATTAATAAGAGTAATTTATGAAAAAATAAGAAGAAATAACGAAAAAACTTGATTTTTATATAAAAAATTGTTATACTACTTGAGAAATATTTATTACTATGGTTTTTATCCATGGCGAAAGGAGATTAATATGAAGAAAAATATTCATCCAGAAAATCATGAAGTAACTGTAACATGTGCTTGTGGTAATACATTTAAAGCTATCTCTACTAAGAAAGAAATTAATGTTGAAGTGTGTTCAGAATGTCATCCATTTTACACAGGAAAACAAAGTAGAGCATCTCGTGCAGGTCGTGTAGATAAGTTTAATAAAAAATATGGTTTTGAAAAGGCTGAATAGTCTTTTTTTTTTATTATTTTTATGATATATTTAATGTGGTGATAATATGGAAAAGATTAAAATAGGATTTGCATCAGACCATCGAGGATATGAACTTAAAGAAAAATTAATAGAATATTTTAAAAAACAATCAGATATCTTAGATATTACCGATTGTGGAACTAATTCTAAAGATTCTGTTGATTATCCTGATTATGCTTATTTACTTGGTAAGGAAATAGAGTCAAAAGATATTGATTTTGGAATAGCTATATGTGGATCAGGAATTGGTATTAGTATTGCTTTAAATAAAATGAAGGGTGTTTATTGTGCTAAAGTTAATAATGCTTTAGAAGCAAGATACACTAGACTTGATAATAATACAAATGCTGTTAGTTTTTCAGGAGATACAAGTTATGATGAAGCTTTAAAAATAGTAGATACATTTATTCATACAGATTTTTCTAATGAAGAAAGACATTTAAAAAGAATAAATAAAGTAAAAAAAATAGAGGAAAATAATTATGACTAAGTTTATTTTATATGTTTTAGTAACTATTCTTTCTGTTTGGGCACTTGATGGAATAAATATTAATTTTTTATTTAAAAAAGGACAAGTTGTAAAAGCTAGAGTTGCATATTTTTTAATTCTATTATCTATTATATACTTAGTTACTAATTTTATTTATGATTTTATTTATATAAAAATATTTTAAAAAATAGTATAAAATTAATTAAGTCGGTAATACTTTAAATGAGGTGAATAATATGAAATTAAAACCATTTGTATTTCCGACTCTTTATATTTCTTTAATTTTTACTTTAGTATTAGGATTATATTTTACAACAAGAACTATTAATAAAGAAGTAGATAATTCTTTAGAAGATGTAACTTATGTTTCAAATGTTATCTTAAATGATGTAGTTCCAGTTGCAAGTGTTGATAGTGTATTCTCTAATCCTTATTCAACAGAAAATGTTAAAATAGCAAGATATTATTATAATTTAGAAGATGATGCTGATAAACAAAAAGAATCTATTGTATTTTATAATAATACTTATATGCCAAATACTGGAATAGATTATACAAATGAAGAAACATTTGATGTATTAGCTATTATGGATGGAAGTGTTATAGAGATAAAAGAAGATGAAATGTTAGGAAAAATAATTGAAATAAGACATGATAACAATATTATATCTTCATATGCAGGTTTATCAGAAATATCTGTTCAAAAAGGAGAACAAGTAACAACTGGTACTAAAATTGGAATAAGTGGAACAAGTAAAATTAATGAGAATTTAGGTAATCATTTACATCTTGAAATATATAAAGATGGAATAAATATTGATCCTTTAAAAGTAATAGGAAAAAAATTAGGTGATTTTTAATCATCTTTTTTTAATAATTTTCTAATAATTGTAAATAATATTTTTAGAGGTGAAAAAATGAAAGATATTGGAATAGATTTAGGAACAGCAAATATCTTAATTTATGTAAAAGGTCAAGGTATTGTATTAAATGAACCATCTGTTGTTGCAATTGATACTGAAACAAAACAACCATTAGCATTTGGACATGATGCTAATTTAATGCTTGGAAAAACCCCTTTTAAAGTTCGTGCGATTAAACCTATGAAAGATGGAGTTATTGCTGATTTTGAAATAACGGAAATGATGCTTGATTATTTTATTAATAAAGTTAAAGCGAAAGGATTATTTAAAAAACCAAGAGTTATTATATGTTGTCCTGCTGATACTACACCAGTTGAAAAAAATGCTATTAAAGAAGCTGCTGAAAGAATTGGTGCTAAAAAAGTTTATTTAGAAGAAGAACCAAAAGCTGCAGCAATTGGTGTAGGCCTTGATATTTCTAAACCAAGTGGTAATATGGTTATTGATATTGGTGGAGGAACCACGGATATTGCTGTTTTATCGCTAGGTGGAATTGTTGTTAGTAAATCATTAAAAATAGCAGGAAATGTTTTTGATTATGATATAAAAGAATATATCAAGAATAATTATAGATTATTAATTGGTGATAAGACTGCTTCCATGATAAAACATGAAATAGGATCAGTATACGATAGTTCTGAAGATATGGAAATGGAAGTAAGAGGAAGAGATTTAGAAACAGGCCTTCCTAGTATTATAACAATTAATAGTTTAGAAGTTGAAGAATCTTTAAAAGAAGATATTGCTAAAATAATATCAGCAACCAAAGCTGTTCTTGAAGATACACCTCCTGAATTATCAGCAGATATAATAGAAAATGGTGCTGTATTAACTGGTGGAGGATCATTAATCAAAGGATTAAAAGAATTATTCGAAGAAGAATTACAAATACCAATTTATTTAGCAGAAAGTCCTTTAACAAGTGTTGCTGAAGGAACTGGTATAATGTTAGAAAACTTATATTTATTAGATTAAAAAAATAACTAGAAAGCCTTAAAAATAAAGAAAATTCTAGTTTTTTTTAATTATAAGTGATATAATTTTTTTGGAGGAATTTTTATGTATACAAATACTTTAATTTATTCTATAGAAATAATTGTTTTAACAATGTTATTATCAGGTTTAGCAACTCCTATTGTTAAATGGATTGCTGTTCATGTAAATGCTTTAGATATTCCCAATGAAAGAAAAGTTCATAAGAAACCAATGCCTAGACTTGGAGGTCTTGCTATATTTTTTGCTTTTTTAATGGGATATATGTTTTTTGGTGAAAATACTATTCAAATGAATTCTATTTTAATAGGAAGTTTTATTATTTTATTAACAGGAATAATTGATGATATTAATCCTTTAACGCCAAAAGATAAGTTAATTGGACAAGTATTAGCTGCAGGAGTAATAGTTTTTTATGGAGATATTTTATTAAATAATTTAACTGTTTTTGGTTTAGATATACAATTTGGAATCTTAGCCTACCCTATTACGTTATTGTTTATAATTGCTTGTGTTAATATAATTAATTTAATAGATGGATTAGATGGATTAGCAACAGGTATTTCATCAATATTCTTTTTAACAATATTTGTAATTTGTATATTTCAAGGAAGAACAATAGGACTTGATTATACTTTAACTTTAATAATGTTAGGTAGTTCTCTAGGTTTTTTATATCATAATTTTAATCCAGCTAAAATATTCTTGGGTGACTCTGGAGCAATGTTTTTAGGATTTATTATATCTATTATATCATTGCTTGGATTTAAAGGAACAATTTTAACTTCAGTATTTGTACCATTATCAATATTAGCAGTTCCAATACTTGATACTTTATTTGCAATACTTAGAAGACTTGTTCATCATCAAAAAGTAAGTGATGCTGATAAATTACATCTTCATCATCAGTTACTTGGTATGAAGTTTTCTCATAGAAATACAGTTTTAATTATTTATGGAGTGAATATTTTATTTGCTATAGCATCAGTGTTCTTTTTACTAGGAGAAGAAATAAATATTTATATTAGAATTGGTGTATATGTCTTATTATTCTTACTTGTATTTTGGTTTGTTAATAAAACAAATATTGTTACTGAAAAACAAATAAAACTTAAAAAAAAGAAAAAATAATTATGGGGGATTTATGATAAATTATATTATTTATGAAGATGAAGAATATTTTTTGAATTTATATTATGGTGTAATTCATAAATTTATGGGAATAAATGATGATCATTATAAAATATATTGTTTTAAAGAATATAGTAATGAGATGATTGAATTTATAAAAAAGTTAAGTGGACAAAATATATTTATATTAGATATAGAAGTAAAAGGTAAATCAGGTCTTGATTTAGCAAGAGAAATAAGAAAATATAAAAGAAGTTTAGATAATCAAATAATAATTGCAACAGCTCATCAAGATTTAGTTGAAAATGCTTTTCATAAAAAGTTATTAATGGTCGATTTTATTTCTAAGTTTGATTCTTTAGAAGATAGATTAGTATTATGTTTTAGAGAAATATATGAGTATTTTAATATTAATAAATTATTATCATATAAACAAGATGGTGAAATAATAAGAATTCCATATAATGATATTTTATTTATTGAAAAAGATACATATGAAGATTGTATTTATATTGAAACTGAAGATGATAGATTTAAATATAAAGGTAATATTTCTAAATTAGAAAAAGAATTAAAAGATGATAAAAGATTTTTTAAATCACATAGAAGTTGTATTGTAAATACTTTTAAAATAACTAAGATTAATTCTAGTATTCCAGAAATATATTTTAAAAATAAAAAAACTAATTGTTTATCTAGAGATAAGAAAAAAGAATTAGAAGATATTTGTTTAGTAAATACTAAATTTAGGGGTGATTAATATGAATTTTAATTATGATTTAGCAACTTGGATAGATTATTTTATTGGTGCTTTTGCGTGTTGCTTTGGAAGTTATATTACTGGTAAAATTATTCTAAATAAAAGTATTATTTCATTTAGATTTAAAAATATGATTACAATTATATTTCTTTCTTTATTAACAATAGTAAATACTTTGATTTTTAACAATATTCCTATATTAAAAATATTTGGTATATTTATAATTCTATTTATTATTTATAAAGTTATTCTAAAAGAAAATAATGTTAGTAGTTTTTTATTAAGTATAATTAATTATGCCATAATATTAGTATCGGAGGTAGGAATAATTTCACTATTAGTTACTTTTATAGAAAAAGTATTAAAAGTAAATATGTCTATTTCTAATATTCCAAGAAGCATTTATATTAATGTTTTAATAATATTATTTACATGCTTAATAGCAAGATTATTAAAAAATAAAATATATAGTTTTGTAAAAAAACATCAAGAGAATAGTTTTATTTATATTATAGTAATTGGTGTTGGAACTATATTTATTATGATTTCAACAATGAACAGCTTATATTTAAATAATTGGAAAATAGATTATCAATTTATTTTACATATTATAATATTTTTTGGTTGTATTGTTTTCTTTATAATTATATTAAAACAGTATTTAAGTAATAAAGAGATAAACGATAAGTATTTATTATTAAATGATTATTTAAAATCATCTGCAGAATTAATTGAAAGATATAGTTCTACTGTTCATAAATATAAGAATAATTTAATTGCTATAAAAGGATATTTAAAAACAGATAATGAAAAAGCTGACAAATATATAGATAGTTTATTAGATACTTATGAATTTAGAAAATATAATTGGATTAAATCAATTAATAATATTCAATTAGATGCTATTAGATATTTAGTATATTATAAATTATCTAAAGCTGAAAATAATGAATTGAAGATTAATGTAGACGTAAGTAAAGATATTAACAAGATAGATAATGATAAGATTACAAATCGTGATATTAATAATTTGTTAGACATTATTGGAGAATTATTTGATAATGCCATATATGCAAGTAATGAATCTAAAGAAAAAGAACTAAATATTATAATTTATGAAGAAAATTGTGTTATTTGTTTTATCTTATCTAACACTTTTAAAGGTAAGGTAGATTTATCATTATTAAATAAAAATGGATATACTACTAAAGGTGAAGGACATGGATTAGGTTTATATGATATAGATAAAACAATTAAGAAAAATAGTAAGTATAATATAAAATATGAAATAATTGATAATTATTTTACGGTGACATTGATGGTTAATATAAAATAAAAATAAGTTCTATGAACTTATTTTTATTTATTTAACATTGATTTAGGCATTTCAGGTTCATCAAATATTGCAAACCAGCATCCAGTTGTTGCAAATCCAGATACAAGCATTCCAACAGCAGCAAGTGCCATAGCTAAATATTTTTTCATATTATTCCCTCCTTTTCTTTTTTATATAACTATAAGATACTATCCTTTATAATTTTTATAATTATTATAAGGTAATTTAAATATCTTATAAGTTATAGGTGAAATTAATATTGTCTCTAATATAAGAGCAAAAGTTAACATATTTTTTAGTAATATATCTGAAATTGTAAAAATTAATGTTATAAATGTAGTTGCAAACACTATAGATAATATTTTATATATTATTCTTTTCTTTTTATTTATTAAAGGTCTTTTTACTGTATCTGCAGGAGCATAAAGAATAAATGATATGAAACTAATACCACAAGATATAATGTGAAATAACATTGGGAATTCGATATTTATACATACATATGGTATTAATAAGAAAGAAATACTAGATGATATCCAACAATATATACTTTTTGATGCATGAATACCAAAAGCGACTATTCTTAATATATTAAATAATAAAAGAAATAAAATTGCTTCTTTAAATAATCCTAGTATTGCTGATAATCCTAAAATTATTATAACTTTTGATAAAGCAACATATATGCCTTCCAATCCATATTTAATTTCTTCTAATTGTTCTTTATTATATTTACTAGTTCCGGATATAATATTCATAGAATTTCCTATTACAAAATTCTTTATCATATTTTTATCACCATGACAATTTTATCGAAATATGGAGTATTAATTATAGAAAAGATAAAAATTGTAAAAATTATAATGTTTTTTGAATATAAAATGAAAATTATAAATAAACAATTCAAAAAAATAATAAAAAAAGACGTTTTTATAAAAAAATAATACTTAGTAGTTGATTTTTGGTAATATGGTTATGCGCGTAAAAAGGTAGTCTACCAAAAATATTAAAGAGAAGGAGAGATATGAACGTGGTAAGAGGTAGAGTTAAGTGGTTTAACAACGAAAAAGGCTATGGCTTTATCGAGTATACTGACAAAGAAGACATATTTGTACATTACTCAGCAATTAACCAAGAAGGTTATAAAACTTTGCAGGAAGGGCAGTATGTAGAGTTCAATCTTTTAGAAACATCTAAGGGATATCAAGCGCTAAATGTTACAGTTGTAAAAACTGAGACGATTAGTTAAGTAGTAATCAAAAAACTATTAAAAAAGATAGTTTTTTTTTAATTTTTGTGATATTATAAAATTACAAAGGAGAGTGATTTGATGCAAGTCAAAATTCGTGGTAATAAAATAGATATTACCGATTCTATGAAGGAGTATGTTAAAGAAAAATTATCTAAATTAGATAAATATTCTTTAGAAGAATTTGAAGCTAATGTTTTAGTTAAGGTTCGTAATTATACTCAAAAAGTAGAAGTTACGATTCCCCTTAAAACGCTTATTTTAAGAGCCGAGGAAGAATCTAGTGATTTTTATTCAGCAGTTGATTTGGTTGTAAACAAACTAGAAAGACAAATCAGAAAGAATAAGACCAAATTGAAAAGAAAAGAAAAATCAGGTATAAAAGAATTAAATATGGATAATATTCTTGATATACCAGAGGAAGAAGAAAAAGAGGTTAAAAGAAAAAAAATAGAGATAAAACCAATGAATATGGAGGAAGCTATCTTACAAATGGAACTACTTGGACATAATTTTTATATGTATAAAGATAGTGATTTAGATAGTATAGCACTTGTTTATAAAAGACGTGATGGTGGATATGGAGTAATTGAAACTGAATAACGTGTGTATAAAAAAGGTAAAATGTATTTTCATTTTCCTTTTTTTTTGATAAAATAGTATTTGTATAAACGGAGGACATTATGAAATTATTAAAAAAGTTATTTGATCATGATTATAAAGAATTAAAAAGATTTGAAGATTTAGCAAATAAAGTAATGGATTTAGAAAGTGAATATGAATCTAAAACGGATGAAGAATTAAAAGCTAAAACAGATGAGTTTAAAGATAGATTATCTAAAGGAGAAACATTAGATGATATATTAGTAGAAGCTTATGCAACTGTTAGAGAAATGGCTTATAGAAAACTTGGAGAAAAAGCTTTTTATGTTCAAATACTTGGTGCTATAGCAATTCATTTTGGTAATATTGCTGAATTAAAAACTGGAGAAGGAAAAACTTTAGTTACGACTTTCCCTGCTTATTTAAATGCTTTAACAGGAGAAGGTGTTCATGTAATTACAGTTAATGATTATTTAACTTCTCGTAATGCTGAATGGATGAGACCTATATATGAAGGATTAGGACTTACTGTTGGTATAAATGGAAGAGCATTTGAAATGAATCCTGAAGAAAAAAGAGCAGAGTATAATAAAGATATTTTATATACAACTAATAATGAATTAGGATTTGATTACTTAAGAGATAATATGGTTGTAAGAAAAGAAAATCGTGTTCAAAGAGGACTTAATTATGCAATTATTGATGAAGTTGACTCTATCTTAATAGATGAAGCTAGAACTCCTTTAATTATCTCTGGAGGAGAAGTTAAAAGTGCTAATTTATATATTGATGCTGATAGATTTGTTAAATCATTAAAGGAAGAAGAAGATTATATTTATGATGAGCAAACTAAAGGTGTTACTTTATCAGATGAAGGTAATAAAAAAGCAGAAAAATATTTTCATGTAGATAATTTATATGATATGAATAATGCAGAACTTGTTCATTATATAAATCAAGCATTACGTGCAAATTACTCAATGAAATTAGATGTTGATTATGTTGTTCAAGATGGAGAAGTATTAATAGTAGATCCATTTACAGGACGTATAATGAAAGGACGTCAATGGAGTGATGGTCTTCATCAAGCTGTTGAAGCCAAAGAAGGAGTTAAAATCAATCAAGAAAACAAAACTGTTGCAACTATTACTTTCCAAAATTTATTTAGAATGTATAAAAAACTATCAGGAATGACAGGAACAGCTAAAACAGAAGAAGAAGAATTTAGAAATATCTATAATATGTACGTTATACCTATTCCAACTAATAAACCAGTTGCTAGAATAGATTATCCAGATTTAGTTTTCCCTGGTCAAAAAGGAAAATATAAAGCAATAGTTAAAATTATCAAAGAAAAACATGAAAAAGGACAACCAATTCTTGTAGGTACAATTGCAGTTGAAACAAGTGAACTTATAAGTAATATGTTAACAAAAGCAGGAATTAAACATGAAGTATTAAATGCTAAAAACCATGCAAGAGAAGCTGAAATAATAGCAAGAGCTGGTGAAAAAGGTGCTGTAACTATAGCAACTAATATGGCTGGTCGTGGAACTGATATTAAATTAACAGAAGAAACAAAAGAACTAGGTGGATTATGTGTAATTGGAACTGAAAGACATGAGTCAAGAAGAATTGATAATCAGTTAAGAGGAAGATCTGGTCGTCAAGGAGATCCAGGAGAATCACAATTTTTTGTATCTATGGAAGATGATTTAATGGTTCGATTTGGAACTGAAAGAATTAAAACAATGTTAAAAAATATTGGATTTCCAGAAGATCAAGCAATTAGAAGTAAAACATTTACAAGTGCTTTATCAAATGCTCAATCAAGAGTTGAAGGAAATAACTTTGATATAAGAAAACAATTATTAGAATATGATGATGTAATGAATAATCAAAGAGAAGATATGTATGAAAGAAGAAATGAAATATTAGATAATGAATCTATTCATGAAACATCATTAGATACAATTCATTCTTATATTGAGTATTTAGTAGATACACATTATGTAGATGATAAAATTGAAGGAGAATCATTAAAAGATTTTGTTGATATAGTAAATCATGATTTATTAAAAACAGATATTAAAGCAAGTGATGTAGAAGATAAAACTAGTTCTGAAGCATTAGAATTTGTATTTGAAAAAGTAAAAAAAGAATATGAAGATAAATTATCTAATTTACCTCAAGAAATTGCAAATGAATATGAAAAAGCTATAACATTAAGTGTAATAGATAAATATTGGACAGAAAATATAAACACTTTATCACATTTAAGAGAAGCTGTAATGATGAGAGGTTATGGTGGACAAGATCCTTTAAGAGCTTATACTATAGAAGGTCTTGAAATGTATGAAAATATGTTAGATAAAATAGATAAAGATGTAACCATCTTCTTATTAAATACAGAAATAAGACAACATATTGAAAGAAAAGAAGTAGTAAAAAAACAAATAACTAATGAAAGTGATGATTCAACGACAAGAAAACCAAAAATAAATAAAGAAAAGAAAATAGGTAGGAATGATCCATGTCCATGTGGAAGTGGCAAAAAATATAAGCAATGTCATGGCAAATAAACTCGCAAATTCACATAAAATAAGGGAAAACGCGAGTTTTTCTTTTTATCAAAAAATAGCCCAAATTTGGCTTTAGAACCATTTTAGAACCATTTTATTGGTACAAAATATGATATAATTATATAAACAGCTTTTATTTAATGTTTGTTTAATAAATAAATGAATAATTATATTTGAGGTGGTGAATACTATGAGAATATTAATTATAGAAGATGAAGAATCGTTAGCTGAATTAGTAGCAAATAGATTGAAGAAAGAAAAATACATTGTTGATATTTCATTAGACGGTGAAGAGGGATTATATAATGCCTTAATGGACGTATATGATCTTATATTATTAGATATAATGTTGCCTGGTGTAAATGGTATTGAAATATTAAAAGAAATAAAAAAGAATAATATTAAAACTAAAGTAATAATGCTAACAGCTAAATCTGAACTTGAGGATAAATTACTTGGATT
>CAMVLU010000044.1 GCA_947168405.1 uncultured Clostridia bacterium | reverse complement strand
CTTAAAGTCAATTTTTTCTCGAATTTACCTTCTACATTTTTTGATTCCATTCTTTAAAGTTTTCATTAGAGTTATCTGGATTTAAATAATCAGTTTGTATATCGCTTAAATTGGATATTTTTAAATCAAATAATACAGTTTGTAATTCTACTCCAGAAAGAGATTTTATCTTTTTATTTATATCTTTATAACTTTTTTCTAGTGAGGAATAAACTTGATCATATTCTTTTTTTAATGATGGGTTAACTAATAATGATGTCATTTTTTCATTTGCTATTTCATAATCATCACTATCTATAACAACCAAATTATTAATATCTAATGGATTATTATCTTCAATATTTATGTTTCTAACTGACGTTCTCTCTGGAAAATAAACATCATGACTATCAATATTATTTTTATAATCCATAAGTGTTTTTGAAAAACTAGTTTTCATTGTTCCATTTGGTGCATAGATTAAATAGTCATTATTTAAATCAAAGTTATAGTTAAATTTTTTTATACCATGACAATATTTAAAGTCTAGTTTTAGTTCTTTCATCTGCATCACTCCTTTAGTATTTAGAAAGTTCCTAACTACTGCCATTTTATAGCTTTAAAATTAGAAAGTCAATACTTTTTAGCACTTGTTTTTTACGAGTGCTAAATTATATTTATACATATATATTTATATATATGTATAGATATAAAAATTTTAAATTTTTTAAAAAATTATATACTAAATAATAAATACAAAAGTATCTTGAAAAAAGTATGGTATAATTATATATGGAGATGGTTTTGTGAAAAAAATTGCACTTGATTTAGATGGAGTTGTTTTTGACTCTGAAAATTTATATAGAGTATATACAGAAATATATGATGTAGAAAAAAATGGAAAAGATACTATCATTGATAATACTCAAAGAATTTTTCAAAAGAGATATAATTGGACAGAAGAAGAGTTTAAAGAATTTTATAATGAAAATGCAGAAAAAGTATTAACAACTGCTAATTTTATGACAGGTGTTGATATTGTATTAAATAAATTAAACGATAAATTTGAATTTATAGTTGTAACATCAAGAAATGATTTTGAAACAGAAATAGCTAGAGAAAAACTAAGACAAATTGGATTTGGAGATATAAAAATATTTAATAATGAACATCATAAAATAGAAAGATTAATAGATGAAAATGTTTCTTATATGATTGATGATGATGATAAAATATGTATAAATGCATCAGATAATAATATATGTGCATTATATTTTAAAAATAATGCTTCAAATAAAGTAGAAAAAGATAATGTGATTAATGTAAACAATTGGGGCGAAATATATAAATTTCTTATGTTAAGTGAAGGAGAATAATATGGAATATAAAAAAATGCGAGAATACACTCATGAAGAATTTGTAGAGTTAGTTAAAAACTTAAGCGAAGAAGAATTGTTAGAATTAAGTGCTAACTATGGTGGTTATCCAGTGTTATTTAGAATGGCTTTAGATGAAAGAATTTGCCATATACCTTTTATACAAACAGGAGCTGCTATTATAATTAGAAATGAAAATGGTCAAATTCTTTTACAAGAAAGAACTGATAGAGATAAATGGGGTCTTCCTGGTGGATGTCAAGATTTAGGAGAAGGCTTAAGATTTACAGCAGTAAGAGAAGCATTTGAAGAAACGGGAATTAAACTAGATCCAAACGAAATTAAACTAATTGATACTTTATCAGGTGAATCTAGAAAGAATAGTTATCCAAATGGAGATATTGTTTACAATAATACTTCATTATACCTAGCTGATGTATCAATGGAAGATGCCTCTAATTTAAAAGGTGATTCTGAAACTAAGAGATTAAGATTTTTTAATCCAAAAGATGTGCCTGAAAATTTAATGGATGCAGATTTAATTAAATCATATATAAATTATATTTCATAAAAATATAGAGTTGGTCAATATCCAACTTTTTTATTTTTCAAAAATCATGCTTTATACAAATAAAATGATATTAATAAGATTCAATGATTAATAAAGAATCAATGATATACTTCTATATTATATTCTTTATTATATTCTATATTAGTAGGATGTCTGCATCTATACTTATAGGATGTATATTTCGTGGGTGTATAGAAATATTTTTCATAGATATAGAAACATTTTTCTTTCAATTATAATGATGAGAATAATATCCCAACATTTTTGTTAAATTTATCAAATTGGGATATCTATTTTCATAGACTTTTTAAGTTTGAAATAAAAGCCCGAATTTATTTTGGGATTAATTTTGTAAGTACAAAATAAGTTTGGTACCACTATAAACATAAATTTTATATAGGTAAAATGTATGCGGTGGTACCATCTTCTTATCCTGATAAAAAAATACCATAATAATTATGGCATTTTTGGGATAAATAAGACTTCGTCTACAAATTTATTATCTAGTATAATTGCTCCAACTAATACACCTTGATTAGCTACTAGATTATTTATTATGTCTTTATGATCATCATGTATATTATGATTATTATTTAAATAATCTTCTACACTAATTGAATTATAGTTTTCATATAAAGTTAATAATGTATCCATATCTCTTATTTGTTTATATTCAAAACCTTTATAATCTTCTCTTAAAGATAACATTAAATCATTTAAAAATTCATCAGCATTTTTATTGAAATATTGTTTTTCAAATTTAATGTTTGTGATATCTATAAAGTATTCTTCATCACGGCTAATTTCTATTTGTCTTATAAATTTATGTAATATTAATTTTTTAGTTTCAGGATCTAACTTTAACCATTTTTGATAAATAGGTAATTCCTTATTCATTAAATAATTGTTTAAATTAGTATTATTAAAAGAATCTATTAATTCTATTTTAATGTCTAGTGGTTCTTCATAGTTTAATTCTTTTTTCTTTGCTTCAAGTTCTGCAATTTCATTTTTAATCATTTCATTTTTACGATTAATAGTTTCTACATCTAAACTACTAGATAAATATAGTTCAACTAATTTTTCTTCTTGTTGTTTTAATTTTTGAATTGCTTTTTCTATGTTTTCGAAATCTTTATTAGTATCTATTTTAGGTTTAATAATATTCTCTGGATTTTCAGTCATATAGATTATTAATTCGTTTAATAATTTTGATAAAGTTCTTTCTAATCTATCACAACTATAATGCAATCCTTTGTGAGTACATTTTTTGTTTTTACAAACTAGAAAATAATAGTCTTGATAACCATCCTTAGTTTTCTTATGAGAAAAAGTAGAACTTAATATATTTCCACAATGAGGACAAACTACTAAATTAGAAAATATATGAGTATGTTTTCCATAGTTCTCGTGACAATTTCTTTTTATTTGTTTTCTAGATTTATTCCATATCTCTTTACTAATAATTGGTTCACAATAATTCTCAATTACTAATTGTTCTTCTTTTTTACGATTATATTTACCAAATCTAAATGTACCAATATATATTTCATTATCTAATATTTTACACACTCTAGAATCAGACCATTTTCCTCGTTTTAAATATCTATTTTCATTTCTCATTTTTTCAGCTATTTGTCTATATGGTATTCCATCAACTGACATATTAAATATATCTTTAACTACTAGTGCTTCTACTGGTTCAATTTCTAAATGTTTAGTTATTGGATCTCTAGTATAGCCATATGGTGGTTTATTAGGGTGTTTATGTTCAATAGCCATTTGTTCTAGTCCTCGTTTAGTTCTAGCACTTATTTCCTTTCTTTCTCTTTGACCAAAGGCTAAATTAAGTCCGAACATCATTTCTCCATTAGCAGTAGATATATCAAATGGTTCAAGAGTTAATTCAATTCTTACATTATATTTATCGCATTGATGTAGTAACCAATATCCATCATAACCATCTCTTGTTAATCTGTCTGTTTTAATAGCTAAAAGAATATCAATTTTACCATCTTCAATATCTTTTAATAATCTTTGCATTTCGGGTCGCATTAAGTTTTTACCAGAGTATCCAGCATCATTATATATTCCAACTATATTATAGTTATTTTTGTCAGCATATTCTTTTAACATACGAAGTTGTGAATCAATAGAATATCCATTATCTCTTTGTTCATCAGTTGATACTCTTACATATATAGCAACTTTATTCATATTTAACCTCACTTTCTATTAAATAAGTTCTTTCTTTAGTTTTTTATAATAGACTTCATATTTATTAAAGTCAATTCCTTATTTAGGGAATGAATTCTAATAATTTGTTATATATGTTTTTAATTCATTTTTATTAAATGTTTGTTTTGTTTGATGATTTATAAAATTATTTCCTTTAATTCGATCTTCAGGATATTCATAAAACTCAATTATTTTAGTTTTATAAAATAATAAATATCTTATAGGGATAATAGTTTCTATGTTAGTAGGTTCAAGAATATTTATTTTTCCACTAGTTATTTGTATCTTATATGGATGAGTAGAACTGATAGCTTTTAAAGTTCTTGGACTAGGATTTAACTCTTGTAATAGTTTTATTTTCATAGAAAAAAGTGCCTCCTTTCTACAAAAGAAAACACTTTGAAAAATAAAAAAGTACATCATTTCTGACGTACTTTGAATTCAAATGGAGCGGATGATGGGAATCGAACCCACGTGGTCAGCTTGGAAGGCTGAAGTTCTACCATTAAACTACATCCGCATGAACAAGACATATTCCATTATACTAAAAATAAAGAAAATGTCAACATTTTTTGTAAAATTTTTTTCATTTTGTTTACTTGTATATTTTTAAATGTTATAATTCAAGAGGAGGTTATAAAATGGGATTATTTAAAAATATTAAAGAATTATTTAAAAAAGAAAGTAAAGAAGAAAAAGAAATTAATCAAACTAAAGAAATAGAAAAAGAAGAAAAAGTTGTTGAATTATATGAAAAAGGACTTACTAAAACAAGAGAAAGTTTTGTTAATAAATTAATTAATTTAAATAATAAAACTAAAAAGATAACAGATGAATACTTTGATGAACTTGAAGATATTTTAATCATGGCTGATATAGGTGTTAATACAGTTTTATCTTTTATTGAAAGATTAAAAAAACGTGTTAAAACTGAAAATATTACTGATCTTAATTATTTACAAGAAGTTATTGTTGATGAACTATTTATTATATATGTTGATAATTCTATTTTAAGTAATAAAATTAAATATAATGAATCAGGTCCTACAGTTATTTTATTTGTAGGAGTAAATGGAGTAGGTAAAACAACTACAATTGGAAAAATTGCAAATAAATTAAAAAGTGATGGAAAAAGTATTATGATGATTGCAGGAGATACATTTAGAGCTGGAGCAACTGAACAACTTGTAGAATGGGGAAAAAAAGTAGACTGTGATGTAATAGTTGGAAAAGAGAACTCTGATCCTTCAAGTGTTATTTATGATGGACTTAATAAAGCATTAGAAAAAAATGTTGATGTTGTTTTAGTAGATACAGCTGGAAGACTACAAAATAAAGTTAATTTAATGAAAGAACTAGAGAAAATGAATAAAGTAATTGGTTCTTTAATACCTAATTCACCTCAAGAGACACTGCTTGTAATTGATGCAACAACTGGACAAAATGGTATTAGTCAAGCAAAGAACTTTAAAGAAATAACTGATATTACAGGAATAGTATTAACAAAACTTGATGGAACTGCTAAAGGAGGAATAGTTCTTGCTATTAAAGAAGAGTTGGATATTCCTGTTAAATATGTTGGACTTGGAGAAGGAATAAATGATATAGAGTCATTTGATATAGAAAAATATATATATGGATTATTTAAGGAAATGATGTAATATGGAAAAATTAATATATTTAAATAATTTATATGATTTATATGGAATACTTTTAACTGATAAACAAAAAAAATATTTTGAAGAATATTATTTTAATAATTTATCATATGGTGAAATTGCTGAAAAATACGGTATTAGTAGAAATGCTTGTTTTAAACAATTAAAAAGTATTGAAGATAAGTTAGAAGATTATGAAAAAAAATTAAAATTATTGTATAAAAAAAATAAAATTAATGATATAATTAAAATAATAGGGAATAAGAAAATAAGTGATGAATTAGAAAACTTATTTTAAGGGAGGAAATTATGTTTGAAAAAATAGTGTATATTAGTGATCATGGAGCTCATGTTAAAGTAAATGATACTACTACTAATATGATTAATCAACATTTAGTATTTGTTGATGGAGATAAACAATTTGTTGGAGAAGTAGAATATGTACATGATGATATTATCGAAGCAAGATTTATTGGAGAAATTGTTGAGGGAAAATTTCGTGGAGGTATTATTTCTAAACCTAGTTTAACTTCTAGTATTAGATTAATGGATCCAGCTGAAATGATTATGATTACGGGAGAAAATCAATATGGTAATATGACAATTGGTAATAGTCCTTTTTATGATAATAAACCGGTTTATATGAGTATTAATAGTTTATTTAGTAATCATTTAACAATACTTGGTAACTCAGGATCAGGAAAAAGTTATGGAACGACTAAATTACTTCAAACTTTATTTAAAACACCAAATTTTTATCCATATAAAGCATCAATGATAATATTTGATAATAATGGAGAATATATAAAAGCATTTAGTAATTTAAATCAAATTAATCCTAATTATCATTTTAAAGTTATTACAACAAGTAATTATAATAATTTTGAGAAATTACGCATACCTACATGGTTATTAACAATAGATGATTTAGCACTTTTACTTCGTCTTGAAAAAGTAAGTCAATTAACACTTCTTGAAAGAATGATAAAGTTAGCTAGAATATTCTCTTTAACTGATGATGTAAGTTATCGTTATAAAAATCATATATTAGCTAAAGCTATGTTAACAATATTCTATTCTAATAAATTACCAGCAACAAAGAGAAATGAAATATTTGGACTTTTTAATAGTTGTACAACCAATGAATTTAATATGGAAGCAGTTGTTCAAGGAGCAGGATATACTAGAAAATTTAGAGAATGTTTTAATGTTGATTCACAAGGTAACTTTACAGAAAGTATTTTAGTTAGTCAGTATATAGCATCATACGTTGATCCTGAACTTGATAACTACGAACCAACAACCTTTAATAAATATAATTTAGAAGATTTAGAAAAAGCTTTAGAATTTACTTTAATAAGTGAAAATTGGTTAAATAATGATAAAACATATGGAGATGCGATTGCTGTTAAAGTAAAACTTCATTCATTAATAATTGGAGAAAATAAAAAATTCTTTGAATATGATAATTTTATTGGAGTAGAAGAATATTTATCTAGTTTAGTTATTCAAAATGGACAAAAGTTTCAACTCTTAAATATTAACTTAGAAGATATAGATGATTCTATTGCTAAAGTAATAGTTAAAATATTTTCAAGAATTATATTTGAATATACTAAAGCTTTAACAGATCGTGCAACAATTCCATTTAATTTAGTTGTAGAAGAAGCACATAGATATATAAAAAGTGGGGAAGATATTGATTTAATTGGGTATAATATATTTGATAGAATTGCTAAGGAAGGAAGAAAATATGGTGTACTACTTACTTTAATATCTCAAAGACCAGTTGAACTTTCTGAAACAGTTATGTCTCAATGTGCAAATTTCTTAATATTTAAAACAACACATCCAAGAGATATAGAATATATTAGTAAGATGGTACCTAATATTACAGAAGAAATTGTTGAAAAACAAAAAGCTTTACAACCAGGATATTGTTTGTGTTTTGGAGATGCTTTTAAAGTTCCAATTATTTTAAAAGTTGATTTACCAAATCCAGTTCCTGAAAGTGCTAACTGTAATGTTGTTAATACTTGGACAATTCATCAACAAAGTTAGGTGATAAGGTGACTAAAAAAGATAATAAAGAAGTACTTTTAAAAAATAAAAAATATTTTATAATTAAATTTATTAGTAGCTTGTTTATTAGAATATTTATGTTATTAATTCCTATTTATTATAGTTTTGGAATTGATGAGATAACTAAAGGAAATTATGATGTAGCAGTAACGATGATTATATTATTCTTTGTGTTTTATATGTTGTATAGAATAACAGAAGTAATTAATCAAAAAACTTTTTATGCATTATATTCCAATTTATATAAAACATATTTAGAACTAGGACTATATAAGACATGTAATAATTCTTTATATAGTCTTTCTCGTTTTAGTCTATCTGAATATTCTAATATTATGAGTGAAGATTTTGAAGTTATAAGTGAATATTATTCTACCTTAGTAATTAGAATAGTAGAAATATTAGAAGCAGTTTTTATTGTAATATATTTCTTTATTATTAATATATTTGTAGGTTATATAACTTTATTTATATGTTTAGTAGTATTATATTTATTAATTATTTATAATCCAGTTATTACTAAAACAAATGAAGAAAGAAAAATAAGAAATGATAAAAGAATTAGTTTATTTCAAGAATTATTATTATCTATTAAAGAAATAAAAGGTTTTAATATTTTTAATGTTGTTCATGAAAGAACTAATGATACTATAAAAGATTATATTAAATGGAATAATAAATTAAATGTTGATAAGTATAATTTAAAACAAGTTTCTTTAGGTTTAATAAATGTATTTGAATTTATATCTTTAATAATAGGAATTAAATTAATTAAAGAAGGTAATATGACAATTGGAACTTTAACTATTATATATAGTTATTATACTAAGTTATCAGATTTATTTTTATCAATTATTACTTTATTTGAAAGTAAAATTAATTTAAAAATAGCAAAACTTAGAATTCATAAATTGTTTCAATATGCATCAATTAATAATGATAAAAAAGATAAAGATATTAAAGATATAGAAGGAAATATAGAGTTTAAAAATATATTATATGGTAATATAAATAATCCTATTTTAGATCATGTAAGTTTTAAAATAAATAAAAATAGTTTAAATGTTATAACAGGATTATCAGGATCTGGTAAAGTTGGAATATTTGAATTATTACTTGGATATAATAGACAACATATTGGTAAAATATTAATTGATAAGAAAGATATTAATGATTATCCTAAAAATATATTAGGTAACAATATAAATTCAGTAAGACGTGATCCAACTTTTTTTGAACTAAGTATTAAAGATAATTTAAGTATCTTTGATTCTAATTTTGAAAATATTGTTGAACTTGCTAAGGAATTAAATATACATGATTATATCATGGCTTTAGATAATGGATATAATACTGTTTTAAATACTAATGCTAGTAATATAAATACAGATGTTAAATATGCTTTAGCAATTATGAGAGTACTACTTAAAAGACCTAAAATATTATTATTTGATGAAACATTTGATTTTTTAAGTATAGATATATCTACTAAAGTATTAAATATCTTAAAACAAATGAAACAAGATAATACTATTTTAATAATATCTAAAAAGAAAGATATTTTAGAACTTGACTATGTTGATAATATTATAGTAATAGATAATCATAAAGTATTAATTACTGGTAAACATCAAGATTTATTAAAAGATAATAAACAATATAAAAAAATAATATCAAAATTATAGTATTGAATTATTTATAATAATTTGATATTATTATATTAAGGAGAATATATATGGAAGATGTAGAATTAAATAATAATAAAAAAATAAATCCTTTATTAATAATATTTACTATAATATTAGGTTTAGGGATAGCTTTAGGGGCAATTTACTATATGTATTATCGTAAAGATTCAAGAAAAAATGAATTAAGTTCAGGACTTGTGTCTATTCAGTTTACAGAAGGGAGTGGAGTCATAAATTTACAAAATGAAGTTCCTGTAATAGATGATGTAGGATTAGAAAAAACACCATATACATTTACAGTAAAAAATACTAGTATTATACCAATAGATGTAAAAATAAAATTAGATATAAATAACTTAACAACAAGTATAGATAAAAGTGCTGTAAAATATGGATTATTTATTGATAATAAATTAGTAAAAAAAGATAATATAGATCCAAATAATTTAATATTATATACATATGAAGATATGCCAGTTAATAAAACAATAAATTGTAAATTAGTATTATGGATAGATTATTATTATGAAACTCCAAATAAAACTTTTAATGCTAAAATAGTAGTAGAAGGAGTTAGTAGAGATGTAATTGAAACAGCAGCAACAAAAATAATAAATAGATATAATGGAGAAGGACAAGATGGATTATATGCCGTAAATACGGATGGAGATTTATACAATGAAAATGCTGATCCAGAACAAACTATAAGAGAATATCGTTATTCTGGAGCAAATCCAAATAACTATATCTATTTTAATGGAAATGAATTATGGAGAATAGTTGGGGTATTTAACGGAGAATTAAAAATAGTAAAAGATACAGGAATAAGCAATGTACCTGCAAATTATACACATACAGACCCAAATACAAGTGAAACAACTGAATTTGCGCTAAAAGTTGATGAACACGCATGGGGGAGTAGAGTATATTTTTATAATAAATTAACTGGAGGTAATAAAAATGACTGGTCAACCGCAGGATTACAGTATTATTTAAATGATACTAACAATGCAAATAGTTATTGGTCATCTTTAAAACAGACATATATAGATTTGATAAAAACAAATGCTACTTATTATTTAGGAAATGTAACATTTAATAATGAAAGTTATTCAATAGATGGAACAAATAATGAGGTTTTTGTTCAAGAGAGAGGAACAACAGTATGTAATTCTAATGTATCTTCAGATAGCCATTTTAATGACTGTAATATATGGAACGAAAATCAATTAAATTGGGAAGGAGCAATTGGTTTATTGTATCCAAGTGATTATGGTTATGCCAACGATAAAGATTTATGGGAGTATAATTTAAATGACTATTCTGAAAGAGATTTTAAACATAATAACTGGATGTTAGAGCCTGTTGCAGACGTGGGATACTTTTGGTTTATTTCTCCTAGTTCTAAAAATCTTTTTAGAGTAATGAACTGGTGGTATAACGGTAAAGTTGAAAGTGCTGTAATTGATGCAAGTTATGCAGGTGTTCGTCCGACCCTTTACCTTAAATCAAATACAAAAATTATATCTGGAACAGGAACATCAGAAGATCCGTATAGATTAATAGCAGCGAATTAAAGTTCCCTGTCCTGACGAGAGAAAGGACGGGAACAGGCTGTAGAAAACTATTTGTTATAATTATTAATTTTTAATATAGATTTGTGTATCAAATAAAAGCGAAAAGTGAATATATTTCACCTTTTGCTTTTTTTAAACCGTTATAGAATAAGAAAAATAAAATTTTTTAAATTTTTTATAAATTCATAAATTTTTCTTTTA
>CAMVLU010000043.1 GCA_947168405.1 uncultured Clostridia bacterium | reverse complement strand
GATATTTATATAAAATAAATTATAATAAACATAATATATCAAAAGATATATATTCATTTTATAAAGAAAGAAATCATTATATAGGTTTTCAAGAAGAAAATAATTATTTAAAAAAATATTTTAAATATTAAAATAATATGATATTATGTAAATGATAGGAGATTGATTTATGGATAATATTTTATTAGAAAAATTTATAGGAGATAATTATAAAAAAATTACTACAAGACAATTTAATATATCAGGATTCTTTTTTGGATCTTTATATCTGTTTTATAGGAAATTGTATTTATATGGATTATTAGTATTTATTGTTAATTTAATTATTAATGTATTATTAAACAATATATTTGTAGGATTATTTATTAATATTTTAATAGCAGTTTTTGTTAATAAAATATATGTATCTTATGCTAATAATAAAATTAATAAAATAAAAGAGTTTAATAAAGATAAATCTGATGAAGAATTAGAAAATATTTGTAAGGTTCAAGGTGGAACAAGTGTTCCTAGTGTTATTATAGGCTTCTTAGTAGAAATATTATTAACAGGAATTTATATAGGTGTTGCAATTTTAATATTTGGAATAAATATTAATAAATTTATTAAATTTAATAATAATGACACTGTTCAACCTATAGAGGAAAGTGAAAACTCAATAGAAGATGATTATGTTCCTGGAGTTTTTAATGGTGGACTTATGATTGATGATATAAATGTTAAAAATGAATTTACAATGGAAGTACCAAGTATATTTACAGATAATGATTATGCATATGAATATAATTATGAATATGAAAATAAAGAAACAGAAGAATTTTTTAAGACATGTAGTATTTCAATGTCAGCAGTTAAAGATTTTTCTTCTTCTCTTGATTTAATAAATCAAATGGCTAAATATTATAAAGATCAAAATGCATCTAAAGTAGTAAATGAAGAAATAAATAATATCAAATGGTCTAGTTTTTATACTGAAGATGATATTGGAAAAACATATTATTATGCAAATACTAAAAATAATCAAGTTTATGTATTAAGATATGAAATACAAGTAGGTGCTGATTCTAAATGTGAACAATATAGAAAAGAAATTATTAATTCTATAAAGATTAAGTAATAATTGATTAAAAAAATATAACAAAAATATCATAAAAACACTTGACAAACATAGAATAATTTAGTATCATACATCATGTAAATTGAAAAAAGGAAAGAGATTATATCCACCTGATTACTATAGTAATGGGTAAATGCCTAGAAAAGATAATTATATTATGTTTTGATAGTGTATTTAAAAGTGGATAGTTCTTATCTACTTTTTTTGAATTTAAAATATTTATTGGAGGTGTTTTGTATCGCAAACAAAAAGACTGATTTGTTAATAAATGAACAAATCAAAGCTGGTTCTGTGTTAGTTATTGGTCCTAATGGAGAACAAGTCGGAGTAAAACCATTAAAAGATGCTCTTATTCTTGCAAATTATGCTGGTCTTGATTTAGTTTTAATGAATGCAAATGGGAATCCACCTGTTTGTAAAATAATGGACTATAATAAGTATCGCTATGAAAGAAACAAAAAAGAAAAAGAAAACATGAAACGTCAAAAAGCTAATATGAGTGAGACAAAAGAATTTCGTCTTAGTCCTGTAATTGATGTTGGTGACTTTAATACGAAAATTAATCAAGTTACTAAATATTTAAAGAAAGGTGCTAAGATTAAAGTTACAATTCGTTTTAAAGGTCGTCAAATGGCTCATACAGAAATAGGGCGTGATGTTATGTTAAAATTTGCAAATGAATTAAGTGAAATATCTCAAATAACAGATGAACCTAATTTAGATGGTCGTACAATGACAATGATGCTTGCACCAAAAAAATAAAAAAGGAGGAAGAAAGATGCCAAAGTTAAAAACACATAAAGGAACAAAAAAAGTGTTAAAAATTAGAAAAGGTGGTTCTATTAGTATAGGACGTCCTGGTAGTAGACATAATACAGGAAAGAAAAATGCTGCCTTAAACAGAAAAAATAGAAAGGGATCTAGCTTATCTAAAGCAGATCAAAATAGACTAAGAGAAATAATCTAGTCAGAAGGAGGAATTATGACAAGAGTTAAAAGTGGTGTTCAAACTAAAAGAAGACATAAGAAAGTATTAAAAGAAGCAAGTGGATATTTTGGAAGTAAACATAGATTATATAAATCTGCTAAAGAACAATTAATGCATTCAAGTGTATATGCTTATCGTGATAGAAAGAATAGAAAAAGAGAATTTAGAAAATTATGGATTACAAGAATCAATGCAGCTTGCCGTATGAATGATATTTCATATTCTAAATTTATCAATGGACTTACAAAAGCTGGAGTTGAAGTTAATCGTAAAATGTTAGCAGAACTAGCTATCGAAGATATGGATGCTTTCAAAGGACTAGTTGAAGTTGCTAAAAAAGGTGCTGTAGAAGGTGCTAAAACTGAAAAGAAAGCAGAAGTAAAAGAAGATAAAAAAGAGGAAAAAGTTGAAAAAAATGATTTAAGTTCTAAAACAGTAGCTGAACTTAGAGAAATTGCAAAAGAAAAAGGTGTAGAAGGATATTCTACAATGAAAAAAGCAGATTTAATAGCTGCATTAAAATAATAAAATAAACAAATTAATGAATTTATATTCATCCTGGCAAATGCCCGAATATAAGAAATTAATTGAAGAGGAAAAGGAGAAAAAAATTATGACAGTAGTTTCAATGAATTATTTATTAGAAGCCGGAGTTCACTTCGGACATCAAAAAAGAAGATGGAATCCAAAGATGAAAGAATACATCTTTGAATCTCGTGATGATATTTATATTATCGATTTACAAAAAACAGTAAAAAAATTAGAAGAAGCATATGATGCTTTAAAAGAAATAGCTACAAATGGTGGAAAAATTATATTTGTAGGTACTAAAAAGCAAGCTCAAGAAGCATGTTTAGAATGTGCAACTAGAACTAATATGTTTTATGTTACAGAACGTTGGTTAGGAGGAACTTTAACAAACTTCAAAACTATTCGTTCAAGAGTAAAAAGATTAGAAGAACTTGAAAAAATGCAAGAAGATGGAACATTTGATTTACTTCCTAAAAAAGAAGTTGCATTACTTAATAAAGAATATGAAAAACTAAATCGTTATTTATGTGGTATTCGTGAAATGAAAGAATTACCAAAAGCAATGATAGTAGTTGATCCAAAAGAAGAAGAAATAGCTATTCGTGAAGCAAGTAAATTAGGAATTAAAACATTTGGTATTGTAGATACTAACTGTGATCCAGATGTACTTGATTACCCAATTCCAGGAAATGATGATGCAGTTCGTGCTGTAAAAGTTGTATTAAATGCTTTAACAAATGCAGTTGCAGAAGTAAATGGAAATGAAATTGTTGATGTTATTTCAGAAGATGATAAAAAGGGAGAAACAGACAAAGAAACTAAAGAAGAAGTAAAAAAAGAAAAAAAAGTAGAAGTAAAAGAGGAAAAGAAAGAAACTAAAGAAGAAAAAATTATAGAAAAAGAATCTGATAAAGAAGTAAAAAATGTTAAAAATTTAACTTTAACTGAATTAAAAGAGCTTGCTAAAGAAAGAGGAGTAAAAGGTTACTCTAAAATGAAAAAGAACGAATTAGTTGAAATATTAAAATAGGAGGAATTATGTTTAGTGCTAGTGATGTAAAAACATTAAGAGAAAAAACAGGGGCTGGAATGCTTGATTGTAAAAAGGCATTAGAAGAATGTGGTGGATCATTAGATGCTGCAGTTGATTGGCTAAGAGAAAAAGGAATAGCTAAAGCTGCAAAGAAAAGTGATAGAATTGCTGCTGAAGGATTAAGTCAAATTTATATAAAAGATAATAAAGCAGTAGTTTTAGAAGTTAATAGTGAAACAGATTTCGTTTCTAAAAATGATGAATTTAAAAAAGTTGTTGATTTAATTGGAAACACTCTTTTAGATAATAATGTTGAAGATTTAGAAAGTGCATTAAAACTTTCAACAAGTGATGGAACAATAGAAGAATTAATAGTTGCTGCAACTGCTAAAATAGGAGAAAAAATAAGTTTTCGTAGATTTAAAACTTTAGAAAAAACAGATAGTCAAAATTTTGGTAGTTATATTCATATGGGTGGAAAAATTGCTTCTTTAGTATTAATTGAAGGAGGAAACACAGAAGTTGCAAAAGAAGTAGCAATGCATGCAGCAGCAATGAGACCAATGTATGTAACCGAAAATGATGTTCCTACTGACGTTTTAGATAAAGAAAAAGAAATAATGAGACAAGAACTATTAAATGAAGGAAAACCAGCAGATAAGATAGATAATATTTTAGTTGGAAAAGTTCGTAAGTATTATGAAGAAGTATGTTTAGCTAATCAAATATTTGTTAAAGCTGAAAATAAAGAAACTGTTTCTAAGTATTTAGAAAATAATGGAGCTAAATTAATAACAATGGTTCGTTTTGAAGTTGGTGAAGGAATGGAAAAACGTCAAGAAAACTTTGCTGAAGAAGTAATGAATCAAATAAATAATTAAGTGAGATTGAAAAAATCTTGCTTTTTTATGTATTTTAAAAAAAAACATTGATTTTCTTTTTTTTTTTTGGTATTATTTTATTATAGAAAAAGTAGAATAGATTGGGAGATGGATTTTATATGTTCGAAAATTTTGATTTAAATTGGTTTACAACAGTACCAGGAATACTTACGGGAATTGGAAGTCTATTAATATTAATTTCAATTATTATATTAATATCTTCATTATTTGGTAAGAAGAAAAATAAAAAAGAAGAAGAAAAAATAGAACCAGTGTCAAATGAAACAGTTGTAACTGAATCAACTGAAACAAATCAAGCCAATGTTAATACATCAATAGTAGCACCGGTTGAAGTAACTCCAGTTACTGCTGAACCAACAGTTGAACCAGTTGAAGTAACTCCGGTTACAGTTGAACCAACAGTTGCACCAGTTGAAGTAACTCCAGTTACAGTTGAACCAATAGTTGCACCAGCTGAGGTAACTCCGGTTACAGTTGAACCAACAGTTGCGCCAGTTGAAGTAACTCCAGTTACAGTTGAACCAACAGTTGCACCAGTTGAAGTAACTCCTGAAAATGTTGCAGTATCAACTGATGATAATACACCAGAGATAAATTTAGCAGATGTAAATACTCAAGTTACTCCAGAAGTACAACCGGAGGTAGAAGCTCCAAAAGTAATATATGGCGGTGCTGATCCTACTGAAGGAACTGGAATGATTCCAAAAACTGATAATAATGTTGATGAGATAGAGTCTTTATAAAGGAGTTTTTTATGAATATAGTAGATATAATTATAATAATATTTATTTTACTGTTTGGAATAAATGGAGCTAAAAGAGGATTTTTTAAAGAAACAGTTTTATGTTTAGGAACAATACTTGTTTTTGTATTAGCATATCAGTTTAAAGATCCATTAGGTAATTTCTTTTTACTTAGATTTCCAATGTTTGATTTTCCTAATTTATTTAAAGGTGTTGTAGTATTAAATATTTTGGTATATCAATTACTTTCATTTGTGTTGATACTATCGTTATTATTAATAATTTTTAGTATAATTTTATCAGTAACTGGATTATTTGAAAAATTATTAAAAATAACTGTAATACTAGGTATTCCTTCAAAAATTTTAGGATTTATTGTTGGATTAGTTGAAGGATATGTAATTGCATTTGTATTATTGTTTTTCTTAACGCAACCTGCATTTAGTTTTAATTCTTTTATGAATAGTAAATTTGCAAATAAAATTGTTACATCTTCTCCTGTATTAACTAATATTACTCAAAATACAGTTGATGTAGTACAAGATGTTTATAAATTAAAAGATGAAAAAAATACAAACATGGTTAATTCAAGGGTATTAGATATTATGCTAGATAAAAAAGTAATAAATTATGATACAGCTAAAACTTTATATGATGAGAAAAAAATTGAATTTGAAGGAATAGAAGAAGTATTAAATAAATATAAAGATAAATAAAAAGATAAAATTATTATCTTTTTTAATTTTAGGAGAAAGTATGGAAAAGAAAAAAATTGTAATTGATGGAAAAGAAATTGAAGTAGCAATTAAACTAGATAAAGAATATTTTGAAACTAATAATATGAATGAAAACTTAGAAAATACTTTAGAATATAATGTTGAAGAATTAAATGGTGATGATAATGAATAGAAAAAAGGAAATGGAAAATGTTTTAAAGACATTATATAAAATTGCCTTAAAAATAGGCAATGATTTTTCTATGGATACTGTTTATGATTATTTAACACAAGGAATAGTAGATGATAATAAAAAAGGAAAAATAAATGATTTGTTTCCATCTTTTATTGAATACTTTAAAAATAAAAAAAATATTAAAGTATTTATAGTCCTTTTTGGAGATATTTTTGTCAATTTAATAATATCATTCCAGGTAAAAACACAGAATTATTTAATCCAATAAAAATGTATTTATCTGTTGATAGAGATAATATTAAAAAAGTTACTATAAAAATATTTGATTTTTTAGAACAAAATAATATTTATCATGAATCTAAAATTGGATCTGAGGTAAGAAGTGATGATATTATCATAAGAGTTTTTTCTAAAAAAGATGAAAATTTAATTAGAAACTTTATAAAAAATGATAAAGAAATAAGTCATTGTTTAATGAAACAAATTCCTTTTTGTTTTGAACAAGATGGAATTGGATATGCATTAGATGGAAATTTAAGTTATAATGCTACTATTTCAAAATATATAAAAGAATATATAAAAAAATGTATACTTAATCATCAAGAAGTATCTTTAAATGATTTTTATAGATTTGTAGAAGATATATATAATATAACATTTGTTGATAAAAACAATATTCATACTTTCAAAAGAAAATATATTGATAGAGGTGATTTAAGATGTTATTCCGAAGAAAGTCTATTAAATAATTATGAAGAAATTACTAAATTAATATTATTAGCAATAAAAGAAGATAAATTTGATTTTTATTTAGATTTAGTAGATATTTGTAATGATAAAACAAGAGTTGATGAAAATATAAAAAAATATGTAAAAAAAGATGAAGATAGTAAAGATTTATCAATCAAGTTAATATATTTTAATAAAGCACTTTTAGAAACATATAAAAAATATGATATAAATCAAGTAATATTTGCAATAAAAAAGGCATATATAGGAGATTTTAGTGCATTTACAAACAACAATAATGCAAGGACAATATTAATAAATAATTTGAAAAGTTATGATGTAATGAAAATAATTAGAATTTATTCTAATGGTGATATAGAAAAATATGTTAATAATTGTTTGAATATAATTCAAACTAATGAAATTAGTGATGAAATAGAAAATAATGACTTAATACAAAAAGCAATATATTTAAATAAAGCAATAATAACCACTTATGAAAAGTATAATTTAGAACAGGTATTGGTTGCAGTAAAAAGTGCATTTTATAATAATGATTTTGGATATTTTACTAATACATATAATGCAAGAGATATTTTAAAAGAAAATCTTGCATCAGATGATGTTAGATTGATAATACAAAATAAAGCAAATGGAGATATAGAAAAATATGTTAATGAATTAATAAAATCATTAGATTTGTCTCCAGGTGATTCTGTAAAAAAATAATTGTTGTTATTATTTTTTTTCTTTTTCATATATATTTAATGAAAGAGAGGAATTATTTATGGAAATACTTAAAGTAAGTAGTAAGTCTAATCCATCTAGTGTTGCAGGAGCCCTAGCAAATATTTTTAAAGAAAAAAATAATGTTGAAATTCAAGCAATAGGTGCAGGTGCAATAAATCAAGCAATTAAGGCAATTGCCATAGCAAGAGGATATGTTGCACCTTCAGGAAAAAATTTAATATGTATTCCTGCATTTTCTGACATATCAATTGATGGAGAAGAAAAAACAGCTATTAAATTAATAATTGAGTCTAAATAAAAAGAAGCTACTGAGCTTCTTTAATTTGTGTAAGTATCATTTAAACATCTTATTGCTAATACACAATCTAAATCTATTGTGAAATAATTATTTGTTGAAATATATGGTATTAATGGATTAGTGGTATCAGGATTTGGTGCTAATACTTCAAAAGTTGCACAATTATCATCTGTTTTTGATATTTTAAATACTGTACTTGTTCCTTCAGTTTCATTTAAAGTATATGGCATTTCCCAAAGTGTTCCATTACAACAGGAATAAATTGTAATAGGTCTAGTATTAAATATCATACCATTATTTAAATTTAATCCTAAATGTTTTTTATCACATCCAGCTGAATTTGTATTAATACATTCAGCTTTTTTTTGTAGTTCAATAATAAAATTTAAAATTTTACTGATACTTTTTTCATTACATTCTTGAATATTCATAATTGTCTCCTTTCTTAAACATTATCAACAATTACATCGTTTAAACAACGAAGTGCACATATACACTTTAAATTAATTGTTGCATATGTATTTGTATTTAGATATGTTATATTTCCTTCTTCATCTATTGTTTGTTCTAATAAAAGAACTCCAACACTATCATTATTTACATTTTCTACACGAAATATTGTTGTTGTTAACTCTTCATTATTTGCATTAGTATAGTTTAATGTAACTAAACTATTATCGCAGCGATATAATGTAACTGGTCTTGTATTAAAACATAAAATATTTGTATTTGGACCTAAAAAAGGTTTTGTACAACTATTATCTTGACATTCTGTTTTTTCAGCATTGTTTTGAAGAATATTAATTACATTCAAAATTTTAGCTAAACAATTATTGTTATTTTCCATAATTCACTCCTTTACTTATCTAATATAAATTATGAATATAGGTTTAAAAGGTGTGTTATTAATACCTATTATGTAAATAAAAAAATTAAACTTTTAATAGTTTAATTTTAAATAATCATAATTATTATTGGTGGAGCTGGGGAGAGTTGAACTCCCGTCCAAAATTAACGATAAATAAACTTCTACAAGGTTAGTTAATTCATAAATTTCATTAAGTAATAAGCGAATTAACAAACAAATACTTAACTAGTTTAGTATAATTCATTATTATTCCTAAACAAAATAATAATATAATCTACTAAAATGAACTCTATTAAAAATTCGTAGATAAAATTTTTAAAGAGTATTTGCCATTAAAGTTTAGGCAAATGCTAATTGATTACTGTTTCCAGTTATATTTAATTGTCTATTTAACGCATAAGTGCGCCTTGCCATTTAAATTCAATTAATTCTGTCGAAACCAATACAGCCCCAATACAAAAGTCATTATATCATATTTATAAAAAATAGTAAAGAAATAAAAAATAGTTATTGACTGAATTAAAAAGGTGTGATAAGATTTAATTATGAAAATAAGGAGGATAAAATGAAGAAAATAAAAGATAATAAAGGATTTACATTAGTAGAATTACTAGCAGTTATAGTTGTTTTAGCAATAGTTATGAGCTTAGCAGTTGTAGCAATTACAGGTGTTTTGGATAATGCAAGAAAAGCAACATTTGTTTCTGAAGCCAAATCATTTTTGGAAGGAGCTAGAAATGTTGTTAACTCTGATGACTTAATTTCAGTAATTGATCGTAATAAAGCAACTCATCTAATTGCATGTGATAATGCTGCTGCATCTGAAACAACCATTAAGCTTGATGAAATACCTCTTCAACAGGGTGGTGTTAAGAGTCCATATGGAAATCCATATGATAAAACAAACTCATATATTAAAGTAGTTGCGTCAAAAGAATCTGGTAGTACAGTTTGTAAATATACATATAGTATTTTCTTATTTGATGGCGTTTATGCTATAGGTACTAAAGATGTACCAGTTGAATGGAATTCAATAGAAACCAGCGAGGTAAAAACTTATTCTTTAAGTTAAGAGTAATAAAGTTCGAGTAATCGAATTTTTTTTCTTTATAAAATTTGCTTTTTTTGATAAAATATATATGAAATGAGGTAATTATGTTAATAATAGGATCACATGTGAGTTTTAATAAGAAAGATGGTTTATTAGGTAGTTTGGAAGAATCTTTATCATATGGAGCTAATACTTTTATGTTTTATACTGGAGCTCCCCAAAATACAATTAGATTTCCAATAGATGAAGAAATAACAAATAAAGCGATAGAAAAAATGAAAGAGAATAATATAAATTTGGATAATATTATTGTTCATGCACCTTATATAGTTAATTTAGCTAACAATAATGAAGAAGATAAATATAATTTTTCTATTAATTTTTTAAAACAAGAATTAGATAGATGTAAAAAAATTGGAATTAAATATATGGTGTTACATCCTGGTAGTCATGTGGGATTAGGAGTAGATGTTGCTATAAAAAATATTATAAATGGTTTAAATATTATTCTTGAAGATTCGAGTACTATGATATTGTTAGAAACAATGGCTGGAAAAGGCACGGAAGTAGGAAGAAATTTTGAAGAACTAAAAAAAATATTAGATGGAGTAGAAAATAAGGAAAAAATAGGTGTATGTCTTGATACATGTCATTTGAATGATGCTGGTTATGACTTATCTAATTTTAATAATGTTCTTGAAAAGTTTAATAATATAATTGGAATTGATAAAATAAAATGTATTCATATAAATGATAGTAAAAATATATTGGGTTCTCATAAAGATAGACATGAGAATATAGGATATGGAACAATAGGTTTTGATAATTTATTATCGGTTATTTACAATGAGAAATTAGATAATATTCCTAAAATTTTAGAAACTCCTTATATTGATGATATACCACCATATAAAGAAGAAATTGAAATGATAAAAAATAAGAAGTTTAAAGATAATCTAAAATAATGTTTATTGACATGAATTTACCTATTTATTTAAATAAATATACTAAATAATTGAAAAGAATAAATTTTTTTGATAGAATAGGAGTGTTTGAGAGGTAATTATGAGCAAGTACTATAAAGATGAAATAATTGAAGGATGTGTTACAGGAATTGAAAAGTATGGTATATTCGTTTCATTAGATGAATATTATAGTGGTTTAATACATATATCTGAAATAACTGATAGTTTTGTAAAAGATGTTAATAACTTTGTTAATGTTGGAGAAACTATTAGAGTAAGGGTATTAGATTCTGATGACGATACATTTCATGTGAAATTAAGCATTAAAGATTTAAACTATCGTATTGAAAAAAGAAATAATTCTCATATACTAGAAACAAAACATGGTTTTAATACTTTGGAAAGTCAGTTAAGAAGTTGGATAGATGAGAAAAAAAAAGAAAAAAAAGACAAAACATTGTAAATTTTTATTGACATATAACCAATAAAATGTTATTATTAACAATGTCTTGTGCATTATGGGCGATTAGCTCAGTTGGTTAGAGCACTTGCCTTACAAGCAAGGGGTCATAGG
>CAMVLU010000042.1 GCA_947168405.1 uncultured Clostridia bacterium | reverse complement strand
ACCTTTTTTTCAACTTATAACGGATTAATTACTTAAAGTATTATATAAAATAATACTAATACCGAAAGGTAACAAATGAATAAAATTAATTATTCATATGACTAATTAAAGTCATCATATAAGTTAACAAAGTAACTTATCAAGACAAATATATATAAAATATATTGTCACAAATCTGTATAAAACAGATAAAGTAATTAAAATCCAAAAGTTGTTATTTTTACTAAGCAATTATAATATACTACATCATTAGACAATTGTCAACACTTTTTTTATTTTTTAATTTATTTTTTGAAATTGAGAATTATATAGGTTTGCATAGAAGCCTTTTTTCTTTAATAATTCTTCATGAGTACCTTGTTCTACAATATTACCTTCATTTAATACTAAAATTAAATCAGCATTTTTTATTGTTGATAATCTATGGGCTATTATAAATGATGTTCTTCCTTCACATAATTTATCCATAGCTTTTTGAACTAATTCTTCAGTTCTAGTATCTACATTACTAGTTGCTTCATCAAGTATTAAGAATGGTGCATCTTCAATCATTCCTCTTGCAATCGTAAGTAATTGTTTTTGACCTGAACTAATTGCATCATTATCCCCTACTTGAGAATTTAATCCTCCTGGTAATGTTTTTATGAAATGATCTATTCCAACTACTTTACAAGCATTCCAAACATCATCTTTAGTAATATTCTTTTTATTAAATTTAATATTTTCTTCAATAGTTCCATCAAATAACCAAGTATCTTGTAAGACCATAACAAATAACTCATGAATATTTTCTCTAGTTAAATCTTTTGTAGAAACTCCGTCTATAATAATTTCACCATCATTAATATCATAAAATTTCATTAATAAATTAACCATTGTTGTTTTACCTGCACCTGTTGGTCCAACAATTGCAATCTTTTGACCTGCTTTAACATTGGCACTAAAGTCTTTAATAATTGTTCTATTCTTATCATAACCAAATTTAACATGTTTGAATTCAATATTACCTTTAGCATCTTTTATAGAAAGTTTTCCTTTTATATTATCTTGATTTGCCATTTCTTTTTCATCTAAAAATTCAAATACTCTTTCCCCTGCTGCAGCTGTTGCTTGCATAGCTGTTAGGCTTTGAGCAATTTGTGATAATGGATTAGTAAATAATCTTACATAAATCATAAAAGCAACAATTGTTCCAAATCCTGTTTTACCATCCATAACTAGCATGGCTCCTACAACACATACAGCAACATATCCAAAATTACCAATAAATCTCATAAACGGATGCATAATTCCAGATAAAAATTGACTTTTACGATTACAATTATATAACCTTTCATTTATATCATCAAATTCTTTTAAAGCATCATTTTCTCCATTATAAGCTTTAACAACATTATGTCCTGAGTATATTTCTTCTATATGCCCATTTATATTACCAAGTTCTTCTTGTCTTTCAATAAAATATTTTTGACTTCTCTTAAGTAAAATAAATGAAACCATAAATCCTATAACACTTGCTAAAATTGCTGTAATTGCCATAATATAATTTGTAACAAACATCATAACAATTGATCCTAAAAACATCGCAAGTTGAGAAAATAAAGTTGCTAAACTTTGATTTGTATTTTGAGCTATTGTATCAACATCATTGGTAACTCTTGATAATATATCACCTGTTTCATGTTTATCAAAATAAGCAAGTGGTAAAGTATTAATTTTATTACTAATATCTGTTCTTAATTTTTTAGCAAAACTATTAGAGACAGATGCCATAATCCTTGCTTGAACATATGTGCATATTGCTCCTATTAAATAAATAATAACTAAAACTAATGCTCGATTATTTAAATTATTTCTATTAATAGAAGGAGAAACTAATTCTTTTATTGAACTAGGTAAATTATCTAATTTAGATAATAATTCTTCATTAGCCATTGATTTATCTATAGAACTCATTATATTAATAAATTCTAACTGATCTTTACTACTAATATTAATTCCTTTTACCTTTATAGGAGTTAAAATCTTTAATTTTTGTTGTTCAGTTAAACTATTAAAATTTATTAATATTTTATTTATATCGTTTTCTTTTGCAGTATTAATAGAATAATTTTTCATAATATTTCCATATATATCATTTGAAACCAATTGAATATTTTCAGTATTTGGTTTTATACCATCACTTATAACATTAGTTAAATCAGCTAATTTATTAGGTGCTATTGTTGAAAGAATAGAACTGAATATTGCAAGCATTATTGAAATAACTAATAATTTTTTCCATTTTCCTAAACTATCAAAAAGTCTTTTCATTGATCCTTTAAAATCTTTAGACTTTTCGGTAGTATGCATTCCTGGTCTAGGCATTGTTTAATTCCTCCTCACTTAGTTGAGATAAAGCAATTTCTTTATATACTTTACAAGTTTTAAGTAATTCTTTATGTGTTCCTATTCCAACACATTCTCCTTTATCTAATACAACTATATTATCAGCATTAATAATTGTTCCTATTCTTTGAGCAACTATTAAGCTAGTAGCATCTTTTGTATATTCTTTTAATTTTTTTCTTAAAGTTGCATCTGTTTTATAATCAAGGGCACTGAAAGAATCATCGAATATATAGATTTCAGGATCTCTTGCTATAGCTCTTGCTATTGCAAGTCTTTGTTTTTGACCACCAGATATATTTGTTCCACCTCTTGCAATATGAGCTTCATATTTTTTATCCATTTTTTCAACAAAATCTGTTCCTTGAGCTATTTTAACAGCTTCTTTTACTTTTTCTATACTAGGTTCTTTCTTACCATTATCACCATAACTAACATTACTATGAACTGTTCCCGTAAACATTACAGCCTTTTGAGGAACATACCCTATTTTATTATTTAATGATTCTAATTTATATTCTTTAACATTTATACCATCTATTAAAACTTCACCATCTGTTGCATCATATAATCTAGGTACTAAATTAATTAAAGTTGATTTACCACTTCCTGTTGAACCAATAAAAGCAATCGTTTCTCCTTTATTAACTTTAAAAGATATATTTTTTAAAATATATTCATCGGCATCAGGATATTTAAAACTAACATTCTTAAATTCAACAGTTCCAACTTCTTCAGTTTTACCATCAAATTCTCCATCTTTAACAGATACTTCTTCATCTAAAACTTCTACTATTCTTTTTGCAGATACCTCCGCTCTTGGTAATATCATAAAAATAAATGTTAACATTAAAAATGATATAATAACTTGCATTCCATAACTAGAAAATACTACCATATTACTAAAGAAATTTATTTTATCTACCATACCTAAATTCATAATTATTAAAGCACCAATAAAATAAATACCTAATGATTGAAAATGCATAACAATATTCATCATAGGATCCATAATTGCAAATGTTTTTTGATTAGCAAGTTGAGTATTAGTTAAATCACTATTAACTTTTTCAAATCTATTTTTTTGAAATCTTTCAGCATTAAAAGCTCTAATAACTCGAATACCAGTTAAATTTTCTCTAGTAACTCCATTGACATTATCAGTTAATTTTTGCATCTTTTCAAATCTAGGTGTTACAGTTTTAATAATAAATAAATTTGTTAAAACAATTATTACAACTCCTGCTGCAGTAATTAAACTTAATTCTCCACTTTTACCAATTATTTTAGTAACTGCCCAGATAGCCATAACTGGAGACTTGATCATCATATGTAATCCCATAGCAAGTAGCATTTCTATTTGAGTTACATCATTGGTTGTTCTTGTAATTAAACTACTTGTACTAAATTTCTTTATTTCAGCAATACCAAAACTTTCTACTTTAGCAAATATTTTTCTTCTAATATTTTTACTAAAATTAGCAGATAATAAAGAAGTAAAATATCCACAGGTAATTTCACATATTAAAGATCCTGTACAACATAACAACATAAATCCCCCAGATTTATAAATTTCTTTTAAAGTACTATCTTTTGTTTGAACTAATTTAGTTATTTCACTCATATATTCAGGCATTTTTAAATCTAACCATACTGATCCTATAACTAAAATAGCTATGATAACTATTATTAATTTATCTTTTTTAGTAAAATTTTTAAATAATTTTAACATAATTTACCTCCTCTTTTTTAGTAAATTCTTTAACATTATAAAATATGTAAAATTTAATGTCAATATTTGTATTTTTTTCTTGACTTTTTATTACTTATCGATTAATATAGTAATCACCAATTCGGAATTTAGGCGAATTGGTCGCTAGTATCACACTAGCCAACCCCTTTTTATTCTTTTTAAATGGACTGTTAATCTCAGGGGGTAACAGTCCTCTTTTTTTTGGGAGGAAAATATGAATTCAATATATGAAGATGACTTAGAAAAATTAATAACATTATCAGAAAAAATATTAAAATTATATAATCAATTATATTTATTAGAAATTGATAATAAAAAAGGTAGTAAAGATTATAAAATAAAACTATATTATTTATATTTATTAATTGAAATGGAAGATGAAATATATCCAAAACTTGATAATTCTTCTATAGAATATTATATTAATATAATAAAAGAAACTAATTCTAATATATCTTTATCTGATTTATCAGTTATTATAAATGATAAAAATGAAACTTTATTATTAAAAAGAATATTAAATAGATTAAGACTTGAAACTAGAGAAAGATTAGTTACTACATTTCAAAATGAAAATGATATTTATACATCAACTTCATTCTTATTAAATCAATTAGTCTATGAAGATATTTTAAATTCATTTTTATTTGAAATAGAATTATCTACTAAAGAAATAAAAAAAGAAGAATATTTAAATGCTTTAAAAATGATTAAATATATTGTTTCTTTCTTAAATAAACATATTGAAAATAAATTAGCATCTAATTTTGATATTTCAAATATTTTAATATTTAATAGTATTATATATAAAGATTTAAATGATATAGAAGATAAAACTTATTTAAAAACTATTAGAGATCATTATAACGAATATATTAATAAAGAAATAAGTCAAATTGGAAAAAATGATATTTATAATAGTAGTTATTCATTTGAAGAATATAAAGGAATATTACAAAGAGATTTAGTTAAAGCATATCTTAATTTAGATAAAGAAAATATTTTGCTTAAGAAAAAAATCTATGATAAGATATTAGAGGATAATGAAGCCGAAGAATTATTAACATATCAAAATCCAAATTTAGTAAATATTAAAGGAGAAAAAATAGAAGTATATGGAAGTAGTAAAAGACTTTAAGGATTATGAAATAATTGATGCTAGTTCAGGAATGAAATATGAAAGATGGGGTAATATTTATCTATTAAGACCAGATCCATTAATAATATGGGAAAATAAAAATATGAAAATTAATAAATTAGATGCAACTTATATTAGAAGTAATAAAGGCGGAGGTTACTGGGATAATAATAATTTAAATACTTTTCAAGTATCTTATAAAGATATAAAATTTAATTTAAAACAAATGGGATTTAAACACACAGGTTTATTTCCTGAACAAGCAGTTAATTGGAATCTAATAAGAGAAAAAATAAAAAATGCTAATAGACCTATTAAAGTATTAAACTTATTTGCTTACACAGGAGGAGCAAGTCTTGCTGCTTTAAAAGAAGGAGCTTCTGTTGTTCATGTTGATTCGTCGCGTGGCATGATTGAATGGGCTAAAGAAAATGTCAAACTAAATCAATTAGAAGATAGACCTATTAGATTTATTGTTGATGATTGTATTAAATTTGTAAAAAGAGAAATAAGACGTGAAAATAAATATGATGCTATTATCATGGATCCACCAAGTTATGGAAAAGGAGTAAATGGAGAAATTTGGTCATTAGAAAAAAATTTATTTGAACTTATAACTCTATGTCAAGAATTATTATCAGATAATCCCCTATTCTTCTTAGTTAATTCTTATTCAGGATTATCTCCTCAAGTAATTGAAAATGTTTTAAAAATTACTAATATAAAAGATAATGTAAAAATTTCATCAAATGAGATAGGACTTCCAATTACTAATAATAATTTAATTCTTCCATGTGGTATAAGAGGATTAATCGAATATGAATAATATAAAAATTCTTTATGAAGATAATCACTTATTAGTAGTTATAAAACCAATTAATATCTTAAGTCAAAGTGATATTACTAACAATGAAGATATGTTAACTATTTCAAAAGAATATATAAAGAAAAAATACAACAAACCTGGTAATGTTTATTTAGGACTAGTTCATAGATTAGATAAACCAACTGGTGGAATAATGGTCTTTGCAAGAACATCTAAAGCAGCTAGAAGATTATCAGAACAAATAAAGAACAAAACCTTCAAAAAAACTTATTTAGCAGTAGTTCATGGTAATATAAAGGATAAAGATACATTGATCGATTATTTAAAAAAAGTCGAAACAAAAAGCTATATAACAACTAAAGATGATGGTAAATATGCTGAACTATCATATAAAAAATTAGACTACAATAAAAAAGAAAATTTATCACTTGTCGAAATTAATTTAAAAACAGGAAGAAATCATCAAATAAGATTACAATTTTCTTCAAGAAATTATCCTTTATATGGTGATTCTAAATATGGAAATGATTCTAATAAAAATTTAGGACTATATGCTTATAAATTAGAATTTATACATCCTACTACTAAAGAACAATTATCATTTACTAATTATCCAAATTATAGTCCGTTTACATTATTTGAAAAATAATAAAAAAATCGCTTGATTATTTTTTGCATATATGATACTATTTCTATAGGAATACTTAATTAGTTGGGTGATTAATTGCCATACCTTATCTTTAAAAGAAAGGGGGCGATTGTGATGAATAAAAAAAGATTTTTTAATAACTTCTTTGATTATTCTAAACTTCCTTTTAGTAATATTACTTTTTGTAATATTATTATAAAAGAAAATCACCTAACTCAGCAATGATTTAGGTGAAAAACATATTCTATTATGGCAACACTCAAGATCTCAAATTAAGTATTCCATTTTTATTATATGCAAGTTTCCTTGACAAAATAATAATAACACAAAAATATTTAAAAGTCAAAACTTACATAATAACCCTTGATTTCTTTTTTCTTATTTAGTAAAATTTAGGTGGTGATTTATATGACTATTACAGTTAAAACAAGTGATAAAACAAAAGAAATGATGTTAGAATATTATGAAGATTTAAAAAGAGAAAAAACTCCTCCATATGCTGTCTTTCAAGCAGTTGATGGAGACACAGTTGTAACTTTATATGAATCTGGCAAAGCTGTTTTTCAAGGTAAAGATGCAGATTTAGCAAGTGATTATTGGGTAGAAACTGAAAAGATAAATTCAGGATCAGTTCAAGTTACAAACTCCGATAACAAAAAGAAAGAAGATAAGAAAAAAGACATTGATTCTTCGAAATATATGTATGTAAATTCAGTTGGATCTGATGAAGTTGGAACTGGTGACTACTTTGGACCTATAGTTGTAACTGCATCATTTGTAAAAAAAGAAGATGTTTCTTATTTAAAAGAAATTGGTTGTATGGATTCTAAACAGATAACTGATGAAAAAATATTAGAAATTGCTCCACTTATAGCTAAAAAGATTAAATATAAAAGTGTTATCTTATCAAATCTTGATTATAATAAATATCACAGTTTATATAATATGAATAAAGTCAAAGCAATTCTTCATAATAAAGTATTACTTGAAATGATGGAAGAAAAACCTAATGTTGATGTAATAATAGTAGATGAATTTGCAAAAGAATTTGTTTATTATAGTTATTTAAAAGATGCTAAAAAAGTTCAAAGAGGAATTACTTTTATGACAAAAGCTGAAAATAAAAATATGGCTGTTGCATGTAGTAGTATTATATGTAGATATTTATTCTTAAAAGAATATAAAAAATTAGAAGAAACATTAAATACAAAGTTACCTAAAGGAGCTGGAATTGAAGTAGATAAGGTTGGAAAAGATTTAGTAACAAGATTTGGAAAAGAAATATTAGATAAAGTAGCTAAAAAAAGTTTTAAAAATACTGAAAGAATTTTAGAAAAATAATTATTCTTTCTTTTTTTTATACAAATTTTATGATATCATTATAATAGGTGATAAAATATGAAGATAAAAGAAATTAGGGGTAATCAAATAATTGTATCTTATGATAAAGAACAAGCTGCTAATTTAATGAATAATTATTTATTATTTAAAGATACAAGATTTATAGTTGGAGAAGTTGTAGAATTAAAAGATGACTTATATGTTAATCTAGTTGGAGAAATTATTAATAATCAATTTATATATGGAATTAATAATAAACCTTCTTTAAATGCAACTGTATCTTTAGTTAATCCGGATTATATTCCTTCAATTATAAGTTATCCAAATAATTTAAATGGTTTATATTTAGGAAATAGTCCAATTTATTCTAAACCTGTTTATATGAACTTAGATACATTTTTTAATTCTCATTTTGCTATAATTGGAGGATCTGGATCTGGTAAATCATTTGCTTTATCGAGAATTATTCAAACTTTATTTCAAGAAAAAGAATATATTCCTTATAATGCTAGTTTATTTGTCTTTGATACATATGGAGAATATCAAAATTCATTTACAGCTTTAGAAGCAAATAATCCATATATTAGTTATAAAAACTATACTACAAATTTAGAATCAGATGATGAAATTTTAAAAATACCTCCCTATTTACTTGGAATAGATGATTTAGCAATTTTACTTGATGCTGAAAGTTCTAATCAATTACAAGTATTAGAAAAAGCATTAGAATTAGTAACTATATTTAAAAGTTCTGGTGAAGAAATATTAAAAATAAAAAATAATATTATAGCAAGAGCAATACTTGATATATTATTAAGTGGTAGACCTTCTGTTCAAATAAGAGATCAAATATTTTCTATATTATCTTTCTATAAAACTGAAGAATTAAATTTAGATACCGAAATTAATCAACCAGGTTATACAAGAGCATTAAAACATTGTTTAATAATAGATGCTGATGGTAAAATAAGAGAAATTGAATTGCTAACTAATTTCTTTTCAGGATTCTTAATTGATGATGAAGAATATAATATACCTAAAACTAATATTGCTTATTCTTTAAAAGATTTAGAAGATGCTATTGACTTTGCTTTAATTTCTGAAGGTATTTTAAAAAGTGAAAAAGTATATGACGAAAACAATAAATTAAAAGTTAGAATTCATAATTTAGTTGAAGGTGAATATAAAGTATTCTTTGAAGGTGATAATTTATTAACTAGAGAAGAATATGTTAATCAATTAACAACTAAAAATAATAAAAAAGCCCAATTAATTAATTTTAATATTAATTATGTAGATGATAGATTTGCTAAAGATATTGTTAAAATAATTACCAAAATGTTATTTGATGTAGTTAAATTAATAAAGCCAAGAGCTAGTATGCCATTTCATATAATACTTGAAGAAGCTCATAGATATGTTTTACAAGATAATGATGTAGAATTACTTGGATATAATATATTTGAACGAATTGCTAAAGAAGGAAGAAAATATGGAATACTATTAGGATTAATTACTCAAAGACCTTCTGAATTATCAGAGACTGCTATGTCTCAATGTAATAACTTCTTAGTTTTTAAAATGACTCATCCGAAAGATTCAGAATATATTAATAGATTAATTCCCTTTTTAACAGAAGAAATAAGTAAAAAACTACAAATAATTCAACCAGGAAACTGTTATGTATTTGGTCCAGCTTTTAAATTACCTACTCTAATAACTTTAGAAAAACCGGATCCAACACCTAATAGTAATAATGTTGATATTATTAATACATGGTTTAGAAAAAAAGAATAGTTTTAAATTGAACTATTCTTTTATATTAGAAACAACTTTTTCTAAATAAAAATTATCTTTACTTAAATATTTTAAAGTAACTATTTTACTTCCAACATAATTATAATAATCACTATTGGGAATTCTTTCTGATAAAGCATAATAAATGTTAATAGTATCTTCATCTACAATTATATCTACTACATCATGCTTATAAGTTTCATATTCAAATTCAGAAAACGTAAGTACTATTTTACCATCTTGTTCATATAATCTAATCTTATCATCTAAATCATCAGGAACAAAAATGGATAAATCATCTATTTCTAAAAAATTATCTATATTTGATATTACATCACTATAAAACATTTCTTTTTTAGTAACTAAACATTTCTCATTATCTTCTTCACTACATCTAATATATTCACCATCAGTATTCCAAATAATAAATTTTGCCATATTTAAGATATCTTCATTACGAATATTATCTCTGTCAAAACTATTAATATTATATATAATATGTCTATTATTTTTAATAAAATTTAAAACATAATCTTTATTAATTTTATAGTCTTTTTTAATATATTCTTCACAAACTTCTTCTTTATTAATTTTCATTTTAGGTTTTAAATAATTATTATAAATAATAAATATTAAAAATATTAATAAAACAAATATTACAATAGTAAATAATACACTAATAAAAGATTGTAATTTTTCATGAAAATCATTTTGCTTTTCAATGATAACTGGTTCTACTTTAACTTTACTAGTTTTATTATTTTTTTTAGTTAAAGCATTATTTTTTGTAGATGTCTTTTTTGTTGTATTTTTCTTAGCGTTATCAAATTCATTTAATACTTTTTTAGTAGCACCTTTTTTTACTACATTAGATTTCTTTTTATTTGCCATATTCTACTCTTCTACTGTAAACTCTTTTAAAGTTCCATCTTCATTCATTATTTTATTAATTGAATCAGTAGCATTTTTTAATTTCTGATCACATATTTTAGCAATATTAGATGCTTCATTGAATTTATTAATTGCATCATCAAGAGGAACTTCTCCTGTTTCTAATTCTTTAACTATAGTTTCTAATTTTTTAATATTTTCTTCAAAACTTAATTCTTTTTCTTCTTTTTTCATTCTAATACTCTCCTTTTTACTTTATTATAATTAATTGGTTTATATTCAATTTTTTCTTTTTCTAAAAATGTTTTCGTTGATTTTATTATTCCATCATATGTTTCTATAGAGTGATTTTCACTTTTTATTGTTTTTGTATTACAAATATTAATAAAACAATTTTGATATTCTTTCCCTAAAGCAAATTTTATATATGATAATAAATCTTCTATATTATCCATATTTTCTCCCTTAGATAATATAATATTAGATAATTTCCATTCTGACAAATATAATTCAAATGGAATTTTTAAAGTAATATAACAATTTAAATTATTGTTTGTTAAATGATATTCATATAAACGATATATGTTATCATCTAAATAAATTTTAGTATAATCTTTTTCTTCTACATCATAATAAGTTTTATTATTTTTGTTTATAATATTATATTCATATTCTTCTGGATATATTTTTTCAAATGTAATTCCTTTTTTATTACTATAGATTCTTTTTGAAATATGAATATCATCATCAATTATGTAATAATCATTATAATTATTACCTAATTTTTGAATTGAAATTGTTTTCATTTTATTAGAATATTTAATAAAAAATAATTTTGATTCTTTATCTTTAAAAATAATTTTTAATATATTATCTTTTTCTTTACAACTTATTATTCTAGGTTTAATCATATTATATCTCTTTATTAAATATCCTAATATATCTTTAATAAT
>CAMVLU010000041.1 GCA_947168405.1 uncultured Clostridia bacterium | reverse complement strand
TCGTCATCCATATCAATATGAAAATGATTTCCTATTAAAATACATAAAAGAAAAAAAATAAATAATTTATTTGGTGTTTTAAATAATAAAGATTTAGAAACAATTTATTATTTTAATAAAAGAAGTCTTAATAATAAAAAAATAATTAATGAATTACCAAATAAATATTTTATAAAAAAATTAAAATTAAAAATAAAAAATAAAAAGATAAAGATATTCTTGAATAATAAATAGTATTATATAAAACATAATACTATTTTTTGATAAAAATATATTTTATTTATTGATTAATTATTATTTAAGTGATAGAATTAGTATGGTAATAATAAGGGAGAATGCTATGATTGATATTAAAAGAAATAAAAAAATACTACGTAATAGAAGAAAAAATTATCAAAAAGATAAGAGTAAAATATTTATTTATATTGTTTTAGCTTTTCTTATTGGATTAATTGGATTTGAAACATATACTGCTTTGAGTAATAATAATAAACAAATTAATAATAAAAAAGAGGAAAAGATAAATTATTTAGATTATTATCATGATAATATAGAAACTTTATCTAATAAAAAATTATATAAATTAGAAAATGAAGAATTTATAGAAGTAGGTGAAGTATCTTCTAATATAGAATTATCATTATCAAAAGATGAATATTTAGATAAAGGATATTTTAAGATTAATGATTTAGATTATTATATAGATTATAAAGATATAAAAGAAAAAGAATTAAGTGATGTTGATAATTCTTGGAAAAATTATATTCCTTTTAATGAAAGTATAGTTACTGAAACAGTTACTAAATTATATAAAGATGATAAGTTAATTTATTCTATAAATGAGGGAATGACTTTACCAATTATATTTAAAAATAGTAATAATTATGGAGTTGTTTATAAAGATAAATTATTTAATGTATTAAAGGAAGAAGTTAGTGTTATAAAAAGTAACAATACTGAATTAAAACATACTAATGGAATATCAGCGCTTGTTTACCATGCAACATATGATCATACTAATCAAGAGGAAAAAGTTAAATGTATAAATGCAAATTCTACAATATGTTTAAGTGATATTCAATTTGATGAACAAATGAAATATTTAAAAGATAATAACTTTTATACAGCAACTATGAAAGATGTAGAATTATTTGTTGATGGAGTAGTTCAACTTCCAGAGCATACAGTAGTTATTACCATTGATGATGGGTATTTTGCAGATGCAGCTGTTAAAGTATTAGAAAAATATGATTTACATGCAACTTTATTTTTAATTGGGGTTTTAAGTGAAGTCGACGAATGGAAAACTGATGCTTGGTATTCAAAATCTTTAGAACTTCATTCACATACTTATCATATGCATGATCCTGGTAAATGTCCTGGTGGTCAAGGTAGTCCTTTAAAATGTTTAGATAAAGATATATTACTTGCTGATTTAAAAAAGAGTCGTGAACAATTAAATGGATCAACTATATTTTGTTATCCTTTCTTTGAATATAATGATTATGCTATTAATGTTTTAAAAGAAGCCGGATTTACAATGGCATTTGCTGGAGGTAGACAAAAAATTAAAGTTGGAAGTGATAAAATGAAATTACCTAGATATGGAGTAATTAATACATTTAATATAAATAATTTTATAAATATAATATATTAAGTTTAGTTTATCTAAACTTTTTTTCTTCTTTACTTGACACTTATTACTTTTTTTCGATATACTTATATTGAAAGTGAAGAACAATGTTCTTAATAATACTTTTTTGGAGGTAAAATGAAAGGAATTATTTTAGCAGGAGGATCTGGAACTAGGTTATATCCTATTACTAAGGCAATTAGTAAACAATTAATGCCTATCTATGATAAACCTATGATTTATTATCCTCTATCTGTTTTAATGCAAGCAGGAATTAAAGATATTTTAATTATTACAACAAAGGAAGATCAACCAGATTTTATTAAACTATTAAAAGATGGAAGTCAGTTTGGAATTAATTTATCGTATATTATTCAACCATCTCCTGATGGACTTGCTCAAGCATTTTTACTTGGTGAAGAATTTATTGGAGATGATTCATGTGCAATGGTCTTAGGTGATAATGTTTATTTTGGAAGTGGTCTAGAAGAAATGCTTGAAAATGCAAGAAAACAAGCTGATAATGGAAAGGCAACTATATTTGGATATCAAGTACATGATCCCGAAAGATTTGGAATAATGGAAATCGATAAAGATCATAATGTTTTGAGTGTTGAAGAAAAACCTCAAAATCCTAAGAGTGATTATGCTATTACTGGATTATATTTTTATCCAAAAGGTGTAAGTGAAAAAGCAAAACAAGTTAAACCATCTGCAAGAGGTGAACTTGAAATTACTACTTTAAATGATTTATATTTAAAAGATAATGTTTTAAGAGCAGAATTATTAGGTGAAGGATTTACATGGTTTGATACTGGTACATTTGATAGTATGATGGAAGCAAGTATGATGATACAACTTGTTCAAAGAAATAGTGGTAAGATAATTGCAAGTCCAGATTTAATAGCATATCAACAAGGATTTATTGATAAAAATAAATTAAGAGAAAGTGGAGACCTTATGAAAAAAAATAGTTATGGTCAATATCTATTAAAATATTTAGATAAACAGGAGAATAAGTAATAATGGAGAAAATTGAAACAAATTTAAAAGATTGTTATATCTTAAAACCTAATTTATTTGAAGATCACAGGGGATATTTTAAAGCAATTATTGCTAGTGATTTACAAGAACTTGGTTTTAAAGAAATTGTTCAAATTAATGAATCTAAAAGTAATAAAGGAACTATTCGAGGACTTCATTTTCAAAAGAATCCTTATAGTCAAGCTAAAGTTGTTAGATGTATAAGTGGTAAAGTATTAGATGTAGTTGTTGATTTAAGAGTTGATAGTCCAAGTTATTTAAAATGGACTAGTGTATTGTTAACACCAGAAAATCATAATATGTTATATGTGCCTCGTGGGTTTGCTCATGGATTTGTAGCTCTTGAAGATGATACTAAATTTGAATATTATATAGATAATGTTTACAATAAGGAAAGTGAAGCAGGTATTATTTGGAATGATCCAGATATAAATATAGATTGGGAATTTGAAAAATATGGAATAGAAAATCCTATTTTTAGTGATAAAGATAAGATTCATCCAACAGTTAAAGAATCGCCTGAGTATTTTAAGGAGGTATTGTAATGAGATTTTTAGTTACAGGAGTTAAAGGACAACTCGGATATGATATTGTTCGTGAATTAAAAAGTCGTGGATATACAGATATTTTAGAATTTGATAAAGATGATATGGATCTAACTAAAGAAGATGAAGTTAGAACTAAGATATTAGAAACTAAACCAGATGTAGTTTTTCATTGTGCTGCTTATACTGCTGTTGATAATGCAGAAGATAATGCTGAACTTGCTCGAATGGTTAATGTACTTGGAACTAAATATTTAAGTGAAGTAACAAGTGAAATTGGAGCTAAAATTATTTATATTAGTACAGATTATGTTTTTGATGGAGAAAAACCATATGGTGAAACATATGATGTAGATGATCCTGTTAATCCAACAAGTATATATGGAAAAACTAAATTAGATGGAGAAATAGAAGCTAAGAAAAATCCTAAACATTTTGTAGTTAGAACTAGTTGGGTATTTGGAATAAATGGAAATAATTTTATTAAAACGATGTTAAAATTAAGTGAAACACGAGATGAAATAAATGTTGTAAGTGATCAATTTGGAAGTCCTACTTATACAGTAGATTTAGCAAGATTATTAGTTGATTTAGCAGAAACTGAAAAGTACGGAACTTATCATGCTAATAATGAAGGATATACAAGTTGGGATGAATTTGCAAGAGAGATATTTAAAGTATTTAATAAAAATATGAAAGTAAATAGTATAAAAACTGAAAATTATCCAACCAAAGCAAAGCGTCCTAAAAATTCTTGTTTAAGTAAAGAATGTCTTGATAGAGAAGGATTTAAAAGACTTCCTAGTTGGCAAAGTGCAGTTGAGAGATATAAAAAAGAAATGGAGGAATTATAGTATGAGTAAATTTTTAGTAACAGGAGGAGCAGGTTTTATTGGAAGTAATTATTTACATTATGTAGTAAATAAATATCCAGATGACGAGTTTGTATGTTTAGATGCCTTAACATATGCAGGAAATTATAATAATATTAAAATGTTAGAAGGTAAGGAAAATTATAAATTTGTTAAAATGGATATTAGAGATAAAGATGCAATTTATGATTTGTTTAGAAAAGAAAGATTTGATGTTGTAATTAATTTTGCTGCTGAGTCTCATGTTGATAATTCAATTAAAAATCCTAATGTTTTTGCTGAGACGAATATTTTAGGTACAATGAATTTATTAAATGCTTTTAAAATGTTAAGAGATGAAGAAGGAAAAGAAATAACTAGATATCATCAAGTATCAACTGATGAAGTATATGGTGATTTACCATTAGATAGACCTGATTTATTGTTTACAGAACAAACACCAATTCATACATCTAGTCCATATTCATCATCAAAAGCAAGTGCTGATTTATTTGTAATGGCTTATGCTAGAACTTTTAAATTGCCCGTAACAATTTCAAGATGTTCAAATAACTATGGACCTTATCAATTTCCTGAAAAATTAATTCCAGTTGTTATTAGTAAAGCTTTAAAAAATGAATCAATTCCTGTTTATGGAAAAGGAGAAAATGTAAGAGATTGGATTCATGTTCATGATCACAATGTCGGAGTTGATATGATTGTTAGAAATGGTAAAGATGGAGAGATATATAATCTTGGAGGACATTCTGAAAGAACAAATCTTGAAGTTGTTAAAACTATTCTTGATCAAATGGGAAAAAGCCATGATTTAATTACATATGTAACAGATAGACCAGGTCATGATTTAAGATATGCAATTGATTCTTCTAAAACGGAAAAAGAACTTGGTTGGGATAGAACTTATAAGTTTGAAGATGGTATTAAAGAAACAGTTGAATGGTATTTATCAAATAAAGAATGGATAGATAATATATTATCTGGTGAATATAAAAATGCATATAAAGGTTAGTTTTTTACTAATCTTTTTTTTGATAAAAAATATAAAAAAAATAAAAATTGACAAAAATATGACAAAATAGAATGATTTTCTTTTCTTTTTTATCATTAAATGATATACTTAATAAGAAGGAATAAAGATTTAGAGGTGTTTATGAAAAAAAATGATGATGGAATTGTAATTAGAATTAGAAATTTATATAAAGATTTTAAATTAAATTCAGATAAACCAAGAACTCTTAAAGAAAAATTAATTTTTTCAAAAAACAATAAAGTAGAGAGAATTACGATATTAAAAGATATTAATTTAGATATAAAAAAAGGTGAAACGGTTGCTTTAATTGGTACTAATGGAAGTGGTAAAAGTACACTTTTAAAACTTATGACTAAAATTATATATCCTAGTAAAGGTAGTATTGAAATAGTTGGAAAACTTACATCACTTTTAGAACTTGGAGCTGGATTTCATCCTGATTTTACAGGACGTGAAAATATTTATTTTAATGCAGCAATTTTTGGATTAACTAAACCAGAAATTGAAAAAAGATTAGATGATATTATCGAGTTTGCAGAACTTGGAGATTTTATTGATAATCCTGTTCGTACTTATTCTTCAGGAATGTATATGAGACTTGCATTTTCAATTGCAATTAATGTCGATGCTGAAATATTGTTAATAGATGAGATATTGGCAGTAGGTGATCAACATTTTCAAGATAAATGTTTCAAAAAACTTCAAGAACTTAAAGAAAGTGATAAAACTATTGTTATTGTTACACATAGTTTGGTTCAAGTAAAAAAATTGTGTAATCGTGCTATTTGGATTAAAGATGGAAAAGTTCAAATGGATGGACAACCAAATGAAGTTATAGAAAAATATATAGAAATTTGTGGGTGATAAAAATGGGTATTTTTGAAGAATTATATCATTATCGAGAATTATTAAAAACAAACATACATAAAGAAATCAGAGGAAAATATAAAGGAAGTTTTCTAGGAGTATTGTGGTCTTTTCTAAATCCACTTTTAATGGTTTTAGTATATGCAATTGTTTTTCCGTATATTATGAGAGTACAGCAAGAACATTATTTAATATATTTAATTACAGGTATTATTCCTTGGATATTTTTTACAACTGTAATTACCACTGGATGTAATTGTGTTTGGATTAATGGTGGAATAATAAAGAAAGTTTATTTTCCAAGAGAAATATTACCGATAAGTGTTGTAGGAGCAGCTCTTGTTAATTTTTTAATATCTTGTATAATTATTTTAATATTTGTTATTTTTGGTGGAGTTGGGATTAGTATTGCTTTACTATGGGTACCTCTTATTGCATTAATTCAATGTATGTTTAGTTTGGGAATATTATTTATTTTATCTGCAATTAATGTATATATAAGAGATATTGAATACATTGTAGCATTTTTTACCAATTTATTATTTTATGCAACTCCAATTATTTATAATGTACAAATGTTACCTGATAAATTTAGAAAAATAATGAATTTTAATCCTATGGCTCATTTTATAAATGCTTATAGAGATGTATTTTATTATAAAACAAGTCCTAATTTATCATCATTGTTTTTTATATTTTGCTTATCTATTATTGTTTTAATTATAGGTTATAGTGTATTCAAAAAACTTGAAAAAGGATTTGCAGAGGAGGTATAAATGATATCATTCATAATATTACATTATAAAAATATAAATGACACAATTGAATGTATTAAATCAATAGAAAAAATAAAGACAAAAAAGAAAAAATCAATTATTGTAGTTGATAATAATTCTTTGTCTGAAGAAGAAAGTAAAAAAATATTAAGATATACGAGTGATTTGATAAAATTAGAAAAAAATTATGGCTTTGCAAATGGTAATAATTTTGGTTGTAATTATGCAAAAGAAAAATATCATCCAGAATTTATATGTGTAGTTAATAATGATATAGTAATTAATCAAGAATCATTTATTGATGAAATATATAAAGTATATGATTTAACAAATTTTGATATTCTAGGACCTAAAATAATTACAAATGATGGTGATTCTGTAAACCCATTTTATGCCTATCAAACAATTGAGGAAATAGATAAAAAAATAAAATATCATAAAAAGTTAGTTAATATTTATAATAATATAATACTTAGAAATTTATTAATCTATTATATGAAAATTAAACATTTATTTATGAAACCTAAAAAATTATTAAATGGAGAAAAATCTCAATATAATGTTGCTCTTCATGGATGCGCTTTAATATTTTCTAAAAATTATTATGAAAAATATAAAGATATATTTTATAAAGAAACTTTTTTATATCATGAAGAAGAATTTTTAGATTATCGTAGAAGAAAAGATAATTTAATAACATATTATGATTCTAATTTAGAAGTTTTTCATAAAGAAGGTTCATCTTTAAATCAAGCATTTAGTAATAATTATGAAAAATTAATTTTTCGAAATACTGAAATAATTAAAAGTTTAACATTATTAAAAAAAATAATTGAAGAAAATAAACAAATATAAGGAGACAAAAATGAAAGACTATATATCAATAATAATACCTTGTTATAATGTATCAAAATATATTTCAAAATGTATAGATGCAATTTTAAATGAAACTTATAAAAATTATGAAATAATTCTTGTTGATGATTGTTCAACTGATGATACATATAAAATAATTAAAAAATATGAAAAAAAATATGATTTTATTACTGTTATTCAAAATGAAAAAAATAGTGGAGCAGGATACTCTAGAAATAATGCTTTAAAAATAGCAAAGTATGATTTGATATCATTTATTGATAGTGATGATTATATTGAAAGCAATTTTCATGAAGAATTATTAAAAAATATGAAAGAGAATAAATCTGATATAGCAATATGTGATATTTATATGAAATATGAAGAGGGATTTGATGAAGCTGATATAAGGTATGACGCTTGTGTAGGTGTTGTAACAAAGCACAATATCATTAATAATGGATTAGCTGCTTCTCCATGTAATAAATTATTTAAAAAAGAATTATTAGAAAATAATACTTTTGCTGAACAATTAATGAATGAAGATATTTTAGCTGTTATTGGATGCATTATGGATGCTAAAAAAGTATCATATACTACAGATACATTTTATACATATTTACAAAGAAAATCTTCTGTTCAAAACGAAACGATTTCTTTTAAAAGATTTGATTTATTTGAAGTTATGAATTTATTAATTAAGAGAAAAGGTGTTACCGATGAAAATCGTGATTATTATGATGCTCTTATTTATAATCAAATTATCTTATTTTTTATTTATGTTATTCCTAAAGAGAAATCTTTTTCCAAAAGATATAAATTATTGAAAAAATATTCAAAATTATCTAAACCATATAATATTAGACAAAATAAGTTGTTTTGGCAATTTTTAACTAATCAAGGAAGAATGTCTAAATATTATTATAAATTATTATTTAAACTAAATCATATGGGATTATCTTTCTTGGCTAATTTACAACTTGAATTTTATTTATTTTATAAAAATCATTTAAAGAAAAGTGTTATTAATGATAAAATAACTATTGATACATTAATTTCTTGCGCTAAGAAACAAAGTAATAAAAGGAAAAAAATAAATCTATCAGTAGTCATTCCAAATTATAATTATGAAGAATTTATGTTTGAGAGATTATATAGCATATTAAATCAAACAGAGAAGGTTAGTGAAATAATTATACTTGATGATTGTTCAAGTGATAATAGTCGTGAATTAATAGATAAAATAGTTGATAAATTAAAACCTTTTATTAATATCAGACAAGTTTATAATGAAGAAAATTCTGGTTCCGCATTTAAACAATGGAAAAAAGGTTTTGAAGAAGCAACAGGTGATTATATTTGGATAGCAGAAGCCGATGATTATTGTGAAAAAACATTTTTAAAAAACGTTATTAAACCAATTATTGGTGATCCAGAAGTTATGTTATCTTATTCCGATACAGCTTTTATTGATAAATATGGAAAAATAATTTTAAAAAGTATTAAATCTGAGATAGATATTTTAAAAACTAAACATTGGGATTCTAATTATATCAATAATGGATTAGAAGAAATAAAAAATTATTCTTATTTAAATTGTACTATTGCAAATGTTTCATCAGTTATATTTAAAAACGATAATTATAAAGAAGAATTTGAATTATCTAGTAAATTTAAACAAGCTGGTGATTGGTTATTTTATGTTAATGTAATAAAAAGAGGTAAAGTATCATTTATAAATAAACCATTAAATTATTATAGAGTTCATGGTAATAATGTTACAAGCACAACTAAAAAACAAGCTCATTTTGATGAAATTAAAAAAATACATGCATACTTAAGAAAAGTATATTCTTTTTCTGAAGAACAAGAAGAAAAAATAAAAGATAGATATGAATTTTTAGAAAAGGTGTGGAATTTAGAATAGTAGAGGTGTTTTATGAAGAAAAACAAACTGGAAATAAATTTAATGTTATATATATTCTTGTTTTTTTCATTATCTGTTGTTTTAGGTGATATAATTACTTATCTATGCAACATTGATTATATTTATGCAATGATTATAAGTTTTGCATTGTGCTTTATAATTATATATTTATTGAGATATAAAATTAGTATATCAAATAATTTTTCAAAATTAGATTTTATATTTTTTGCATTATTATTTATATTATTTGTAATATCAATAGTTTATCCTGATAGAACTTTTGATACCTTCAATTATCATTTATATTTACAAGAAAATCCTTTTGGAGACAAAATATTTTCTGATTTTTTTCCTGCAAAAAACTTAAATTCATTTACGTATGCTTTTACTGATAGATTATTTTACTTTTTTAGATATATATGTGGATATAGATTAGGAGTAATATTTAATTATGTTACATTAATGACTATTTATTATCAATCAAAGAAAATATTTAAGAATATTATTAAGGGTGAAAAATCTATAATATATATATGCATATTTTCTATTTTAACAACTCTTTCTTTATCTACATTAGAACTTGTTGATAGTTATTATGTAGATAACATTTCAATTGTATACTTTAGTGAATTGTTTTATCTAACATTCTTTTATAAAAATGCCAATTATAAGTATATTATTCCTTATGTTGGATTATTATGTGGTTTCACATTTGTTTCAAAAATAAGTAATTCTTTTATCATAATATTGTTGTTTGTTTTTTATATAATAAAACACAAAGATATATTTAAAAAAATTAATATTAAAGATATTTTATTAACTATATTATTATTTATTTTACCAATATTTATTTATGTTTATTATACGTATAAATCTACTGGCAACCCTGTATTTCCTTTTTATAATACAATTTTTAAATCAAAATTTTATGCAAATTCTGATTGGCTTGATTTAAGATTTGGTCCTAACAAATTAATAGAGGTATTTTTTTGGCCAATTTTAATGCAAATATATCCTGGAAGATCCTATGATACTTCAATTGTAGAACCTATGTGGGCAGTTGGTTATATAATTGCAATATTTGCTATAATTGTTTTTATAATAAAAAAATTAAAACATAAAAAAATGTCAGAATATTTCATTTTATTCATATTTATAGTATTTGCTTTCTTAGTATGGGCTAAGTTTATGTTAGGATATACAAGATATGGTTTATCAGTTTTATATTTTTCAATGATAGGAGTATTTATATTTTTACATTATTTAATTCAACAAAAAAGAAAATTTATAATTATACCTATAATATTATTACTGATATTTAATTATATGTTATCTTTATACGACTATATATATAGAGCTCATTCTTGGACATTTAGTAATGTTTTTTCAACAGAATATAAATTTATTTCATATAAAAATAATTTGAAAAAAATATTTAGAGATAGAGACTATAATATTAAATTACCTGATAATTCAATGATAGGAATACTTTATTTTAATGCTGGATATGTTTCATTGATTACAGATGATGTTCCATTGATATCATTAAATAGTGGTGTATCTAATTCAAATACAGAAGAAATACTAAATGATTATTTAAAAAGCGGTAAAAAACTTTATTCAGTGGTTGATACGGTTGACTTTGATAATTTTATTACATGTTTAAATGATGCTGGTTATAAAATCAAAGATGTATATGGTGTTTATAATACAGATTTAGTTTTAGAAAATAATTTTACTTATTTTTTTGAAATAGAAAAAAGTGATTATCAAGATAGCTATTTTGAATTTTCGAGTGAACATCCTATTGAATTAGAAAAGGGAAATTATAATATATCTTTTTATGGTGGCCTTGGAAAATATATGAGATCTATGCCTTTTGATAAATTTAATTTGGAATTAGATATTATTGATGAAAATGGAGATTTTCAAATTATAGATAATAAAGAATTTTTACCATATGATGGTAATTTAGAGTTATATAATGATAATATTGAGATTGATGATAATCAAAAAATTATTTTAAGAATAACAAATGGTCAACATGAAACTGTTGAATATTTAGCAATGATGATTTTAGATCTTAACATTGAAGAGGTAAAATAACTAGTTATTTATGTTAAATTATGATATTATTATTAAGGGAGATATTGAAATATTTATGAAGAAATTTGTTAGTAATAAAAAAATTATTATAATTATTGGTTTTATAATTTTATATGCATTTGGTTTTTGTTTTTTATATAAAGTCAATGGAAATTTTGATGAAAATCTTGAACAACAAATCTTAAAAAGTAATATAAAAGATTATGCTGAATTAATACATTATGATAGATTAGTTAATCATTATAATGAAATGGGGATTCAGTCAATTAGTTTAAACAGTGAAAAAGATCATGGAATTGCTCCATATTATTTCTTTGTTCCATTTTTACTAATAAATACGCCTAGTAAATTATCTTTTGCATGGCATGTATATACTTATTCTCTTTTCTTTTTAGGAGTTGTATATTTATTTTTCTTAGCAAAATATTTAACTAGGAATCGAAAAATTGCTTTGATAGACTTTGTGATGACTTGAGAGAATATGTTAATAATTTATCAAATATC
>CAMVLU010000040.1 GCA_947168405.1 uncultured Clostridia bacterium | reverse complement strand
TCCATATCCTAATTTATTTACCATAGTATGGTTATTATTTATTATATTTTTAATACATTATATGAAAAATATATTTGGTAAATTATTATATAGTTTAGTATATGGTTTTACTTTTATTATGTTTATAACTCATAATTTATATTATCATTATTTTAAAACTTTTTTTGATTTTTCAGTTTTAACTGCCGCAAGTGAAGGAAGTAGTTATTTACTTGATACTTTAAAAGATATATCTTGGTGGATGTATTTAGTTATTATAATAAGTATTGTATTATTAATTTTAAGTTTTAAAACATTTAATAAAAATAGAGTAAATCATAAAAAAGAATTATTAATTACAGTAATTGTATTTATTGTAGTTCATTTATTATTACCATTTACATTTGGAAGAGCAACTACTTCTTTAGAATGGAGTGCTTGGCGTAATAAAAGAAATATTTATAATAATTTTAATGATAATAATAAAAGTATGGAACTAGTTGGAATGTTTGAATATAATGTTAGAAATATGTATATAACATTCTTTAGAAAAGAAAATGTTGAAGATTCCGATAGTTTAGATTTTTTAGATGATATCTTTAATGAAAATCCAAATCATCAAAATAGTTATACAGGATTATTTGAAGGTAAAAATTTAATTTTTTTGCAACTTGAAAGTATTGATACATTTTTAGTAAATGAAGAAACAATGCCTAATTTAATGGAATTAAAAAAGCATTCTATTGATTTTACTGATCATTACTCATTTGTAAATGGGGGAGGATCTACATTTAATTCAGAATTTATGATTAATACAGGATATGCAACACCATATTCATTTAATAGAAATGCTTATACTTTTAGTAAAAATAATTTTGATTATTCATTACCTAATTTATTTAAAAGTGTTGGATATACTGTAAATGCTTTTCATATGAATTCAAGTGAATATTATTCAAGAGGAGTTAATTATAAGAACTTTGGATATAACTCTTATAATGGATTAAAGGATTTAGGTACTTATACAGATAAATTATATGAATTAGATACAGAACTTTTAAAGAATGAAGAATTTAATAGTAAAATATTTAATGTTGAAAATCCAATAGATGGAAGATTTGTTTCTTATATTATATCTTATACAGCTCATACACCATTTGAAAAAGATAAGGGGACATGTAGTATGTTAATTACAGAAGAACAAAAAAATGATCCAAACTTTAATCCAACCGAACTTGATTGTATGAAAATACAAGCTAAAGAAACAGATGATATGATTGGTTTATTAGTTAATAATTTAAAAGAAAAAGGATTATATGATAATACTGTATTAGTTGTTTATGCAGATCATTATGCATATACAATTTCAGATAAAACAATTTTAGATACTTATAAAGATACATCTACTAATTTAATTAATCATACTAATTGTTTTATTTGGAGTAGTGATATAACTCCTGTTGAATTTACTAAAACAACCAGTCAATTAAATATCATGCCAACTATCTTAAATTTATTTAATTTATATGTAAATCCTAATTATTATGTAGGAGAAGATGCTCTAGATCCAGAATATTTAGGATATGTATTCTTTAATGATTATACTTGGTGGGATGGAAAAAGATATGTAAATGAAAAAGGTGATGTTGTTAAAGGATTACCAACAACTCCAGAATATATTAATACTATGAGTGATAAAATTAATAATTTAATTAGAAAAAATGATGAAGTATTAAAGAATAATTATTTTAAAAAATTAAAAGATAAAAAAAATAATAATGGTTAATTGTATTATGTAAAAAAATATGATATGATTATTGAGAATAGAGGGATAATATGATAACTAATGATAATGTAATTACTTTAGCATATAAGGGACTTGCTGCTTTAATACTTTCTATATTTAGAAAAAAAGATAAAGTAAAAGAATTATTTTTTGAAGAAGATGTAATGGATGATAGTGTTAGATCTCAAGAAAGTAAAAGGAGAATTCAAGAGTCATTTTTAAATGTTGATAAAGAAACATTTCGTTACAAATATAAAGATAAAAAAGGTAAAGTGAGATCATCAACATTTGATGCTTATAATATTGAACAAGCAAGGAATTATTTAATATCTGAAGGTTATGCGTTAGTATCAATTGAACCTTTAAAGAAAAGTGCTTTAGATATAGATATAATCGTTACATCACCTATAAAAACAGCTGATATGGCTTTTGCTTTAACTCAAGTATCCACTTATTTAAAAGCTGGCATTTCTTTAATAGAATCATATAGAATACTTGCAAAACAAGCTAAAAATAAAAGTGTAAAAAAAATATATGAAATGGTAGTATATGATTTATTAACTGGTGAAGCTTTATCAGAAGCTTTAGCAAAACAGCCTAAAGTTTTTCCTAAATTACTTGTTAATATGATTAAATCTGCTGAACTTACTGGGGATTTACCTCCAATTCTTGATGATATGGCTGAATATTTTACAGCAATAGATACAACTAAAAGAGAAATAAGAACAGCTATGACATATCCAACAATCGTCTTTATAATGGCTATTGCTGTTGTTATATTTGTCCTTGAATGGGTAGTTCCTCAATATGTTGAAATGTTTTCTTCATGGAGTACTGATTTACCAGCTGTTACAGTAATGACAATTAATTTTTCTAATTTTATAAGAAATAATTTAATTGAAATGTTAGTATTAATAATAATTATATTACTATTATATATTTATACATTTAGAAATGTTAAATCATTTAGAAAATTAATGCAATTTATTTATTTAAAAATACCTGTTGTAAAAAAAATAATTATGTATAGTGAAGTATCTATGTTTGCCAAAACATTTGCTTCTCTTTTGAATCATGGTGTATTTATTACTGATAGTATGGATGTTTTAATGAAAGTTAGTGATAATGAAATATATAAAGGAATAATGGCCAAAACAGTAAAAAATTTAAATAGAGGTGGTAAAATATCTGAAGCATTCAAAGATAATCCATATATTCCAATTGTTGCTTATGAAATGATTGTTACAGGAGAAGCAACAGGAAAACTTGGAACAATGATGGAAAAAGTTGCTGCTTATTATGAAAGTCAATATCGAAATGCTACATCTCAAATAAAAAGTTTAATTGAACCAATTTTGATTGTTTCTTTATCATTTACAGTAGGTTTAATTATTATTTCGATAATTGTACCTATGTTCCAAATGTATCAGGTAATAAGATGATGGAAATCTATTATCATATAATGTTCTTTATAGTAGGAACCATTTTTGGTTCCTTCTATAACGTCGTAGGAACAAGAATACCTAATAATGAATCAATTATAAAACCAGGTAGTCACTGTGAATATTGTAATCATGAATTATCTTGGTATGAATTAATACCAATATTTTCATACATATTTTTAAAAGGTAAATGTAAAAGTTGTCATCATAAATTATCAATCTTTTATCCATTTACAGAAATAGCTACAGGACTTTTATTTTTGATATCATTCCATTCATTTGGATTTAGTTTAGAATTATTAACATCTTTAATACTTGTAAGTACATTTATAATTATTATAGTATCAGATATTAATTATTTAATAATACCAGATAGGTTTATAATAATTCCATCTATCTTAATAATTATAATAGATTTATTTAATGTAGGATTATTAAATACAATTATTCAAATAGGATATGGAATCTTAGGATTTACATTAATGTATTTAGTAATGTTACTTGGAAATAAATTATTTAAAAAAGAATCTTTAGGTGGAGCAGATATAAAATTAATGTTTTTAATAGGATTAGTACTTGATCCTATGTTAACAATTATAGTTTTATTTTTAGCAAGTTTTATAGCTTTAATACCATCAATTTATCTATTATATAAAAATAAAGAACATATTGTTCCATATGGACCATTTTTAATGATAGGATTATTAATCGTTTATTTTACTAAATTAAATATAATAGAAATATTTGAAAAAATATTAAAAATTATTTAAATATACTTTTAATTTTATAAAAAATATGTTAATATTATATAAGAATAGAGGTAATAGATATGGAAGAACCTAAACTAATAAGAAAAAATTATAAAGATATAGTAAGACAAAAAAAAGTATTAATAGGAATGAGTATATTCGTATTAATAGTTTTAATAGCACCTAGTTATGCATTACTATCTAACTTTAAAAAATTAGATAATGCTGTAAATATAAAATCAGCTAATATGAATATGGGTATTACTCAAAGTTCAACTATATCGTTAGAAGGAAAGCTTCCTGAATCAGATCCATCAGGTTTAGAAAATGCAAATCCTGTTTCAATTACCGTTAAAAATGCTAATCAAGGACCATTTACTAATACAGAAAATACTAAATTTCAAAATACATCACCAAGCACTATAAAAATAGTTAAATATGAATTAAAATTAGTTCCAGATACATCAGATTCAAATAAAATAACAACACTAGATAATCAATATATAAAATATGCAATTTCTACTGATAATGGAACAAGTTATTCAACACCTAAAACATTAACTGATTCAAATACAATTATATTTACAGGATATAATTTAGATTTAGGAGCAACTAAAGATATTAAATTAAAAATATGGATAGATGAAAATGCAGGACAAAACGGAATTAACAAAAACTACTACGGAGCAATTACAGTAGAGATGTATCAAAATGCTACTGTTCCAGCTGGAGAAGTAGTAAGAGCAAACATAAAAAGTAATAACACATCTTCAACTTGTCAAAATGCAACATTAACCTATACTGAAGATGGAATAACATATATATCAGGAAGTAAGACTTGTATAGATTTTAACTATTTATGGTATTCAGGAAAGATGTGGAGAATAACAGCAATATACCCTGATGGAGCAATGAAACTAGTAACTGATAATAATATAACATCAATTGCATTTAATGAATCAGGTCAACTTAATTTTTATACAGATGAAAATACTAAATCATATATGTATCAATGGTTAAATGAAGATTTCTATGATACCTTATATCATGCTAGTGAATTTATAGATGCTGGCAAGCAATGGAATGCAACAATGCCAGATAATACAGATATATCAACAAAACCTGGTAATACTAATTTAGTAACAGCGAATGTAGGTTTATTAAATTCATATGAATATTATAATAGTTATCGTTGTAATGGTAGTAGTGCTTGTTCTGGGTCTACATATAGTTCAGGTTATCTTAATATAGGTTATTCTTGGTGGTTATTAAATCCTTATAATACCTCGAACGTGTGGAATGTCAATTCGTATGGCAACGGCAACAACAATAGTCCGACTTACCAGAACGGTGGGCGTCCTTCTATAATCATTAAATCTGAATTATCATTAACTGGTGAAGGAACAAGTAATTCTCCTTATAAAATAGTTGGAGATAAGTCAGTTGGAGTAGAGAATGAATATATAAATAATAGATTAAGTGGTGAGTATGTAAGACTATCAAATGGAAGCAATAACCAAACATTTAGAATAGTTGGAATAGAAGATAATAAAACAAAAATAGTCGCAATGGATTATGCAGATAGTGGTGCAAGTAGAAAATTTGCAACATCAACAGGAAGTGCTAATACTTTATGGGGAAGAGGAACAACCACTGATGCAGATACTTGGTATACTTACTTAAATAGTACATATTTTCCAACACTGGTATCAACATATGATTCAGCAAATGCTCCATTTGTTAGTGGAACATATGAAGGATTGTTTGCAAATGGAACATATTATTTTGGAACATCAGGATATAATTATAAATTAAGTATATGTGCGAACACAACAAGTGGAAATACAAAAGTTTGTGATAAAACAACTCAAGTATTACCAAATTCAACAAATACAAATCCAGTATATATTGGACTTTTAAGATATGGAGAAATGTTTGCAACACAGCAATCGTGGGGTTCGCAAACAAAAAAAAGCATGTGGTTAATAAATAGGTATAGTCCCTCGTACGTGTGGCTTGTCACTTCGTATGGCGACGGCTACAGCAATAGTCCGACTAACACGTACGGTGGGCGTCCTTCTATACATCTTTCATCTAATGTTAAAATATTGTCAGGAACAGGGCTCCCAAATGACCCATATGTGGTAGGAATGTAAAATTATGTAAAATTTAATAAATTATAAATTAGATATTTATATTAAATATTTTATTTAATTTAATAAATTGTATTTAAAAGATATATTAAAATAAAAAATTAATATATCTTTTTTAAATATTAGAAAATAATTCTATTAAAAAGACAAATTTGTATTATATAAATATCTTTGCTAATATTGGTTTATCAACCGGTTGAAATATTTTATAGAAAGGAAGTATATGATAAAAGAAAATCAATTATTAGAAATAAGAGGGGATAGAATATTTCACGACATGTTTAATGAATATGAAATGGATACAATAGAATGGTTAGTAATGAAGATACTTGATTGTAAATATGAAGATATTCATGGTAAAGTTATAGTTGGAGGAACTGAATCTCCAAATCTATCTAAAGATGATAAAAGAAAGAGATTAGATTTAGTTGTATATTATAAAGATAAAATATTAAATATTGAACTTAATAATAATGCAGGAAGTGATTATTTAAGAAATGCTTGTTATATAGGTAACAGAGTTATAAATAGTTATTTAGAAGGAGATGATTATGATAAAGTAACACAAGGAATACTTGTAAATTTAAATTGGTATACTGAAAGTGAAAAGAAAAAACATCCAGAAAGAAAAGTAGAAGAGATATGGAAATATCCAACTTTAAAAAAGATGATAATATTCCTAAATATTTTATAAAATTTATACATATAAATCTTTGTATTTTTAAAGACATATGCTATAATGAAGTAGAAAGTGATGATTTAGTATGGAAATTATTTACTATAACTGATAAAGAAGAACTAAATGATTTAGTTAAAAAAGAAAAATTATTAAAGAATTATTGTAATAAAATAACTAGGTTATCAAAAGATAAGGAGTATTGTCGTATGATATGGGATGATAGATTAGAAGAAAATTAAAGAAAACATGATGATTATAACAATGGAAAATATGAAGGTATTGATATAGGTATAGAACAAAAACAAACTGAAATGATTATTAATATGTATAATGATGGATTAGAATTAAAGCAAATATCAAAATATGCAAATATACCTATTGAAGAAGTAAATAATATTATTGAAAACAATAAAGGAACTAATTAATTTTAGTTCCTTTTGATATCTAATATAATTGGTAATATAATAGGTTTTCGACCTGTTAGTTCTATAATATAACTACTTATATTAGTTTGAATATAACTTTTTAAATCTGTAAAGTTTGTTTGTTCTTTTAATTTTTCGGTTGTAAGAATACTTGTTTTAAATTCAATCATTTTTATTAATTCTTCATTTTCATTTACTTGAATAAATCCTCTTGTGACAATACTAGGTTTGTTTATTAATTTTTTATTTCTTATATCAATATTTAAAACTATTACTAATATTCCATCTGATGCCATTATTTTTCGATCTCTTAAAACTTGAGTTGCTACTTCTGATGTGCTATTTCCATCTATATAAATTTCATCCATTTTAACTTTATCACCTTGATATATTTTATTTTTATCAAGTATTAATGAATCTCCGTTATCTAAGATAAAGACATTTTCTTTTGGAATACCACACATAGTTGCTAAATCTCCATGTTTCTTTAACATTCGATATTCTCCATGGAATGGTAACATATATTTAGGCATTAAGAGTCTTATCATTAATTTTAATTCTTCTTGATTAGCATGTCCTGATGTATGGATATTAAAATTAGTTGTATTGGTATAAACTTTTACACCTTGTAAATATAATTTATTTATGGTTCTTGAGATACTTAAAGCATTTCCTGGAATAGGTGATGATGAAAATATTACAACATCATCTGGTCTTAATTTTATGTGTTTATGTTCAAGATCTGCTATTCTTGAAAGTGCTGCTAATGGTTCTCCTTGACTTCCTGTACAAAGAATACATACTTCTTTTGGTTTAAGTTGATTTGCTTCTTCGGCTGAAATAAATAATTCTTTATGATTTATGTATCCACCTTTAATAGATATATCTATGTTAGTTTCCATACTTCTTCCAAAGATACATATTTTTCTATGATGTTTATAACATGATTCAACAATATGCTTTAATCTGTAAATATTAGATGCAAATGTTGCAATTATTATTCTACTATTTGTTTCAGTGTCAAAGATATCACTTAAAGCTTCTTCAACTGATGATTCACTGTTGGACATTCCAGGGTTTAGTGCATTGGTTGAATCACTTATTAATAGGTCAACTCCTTCTTCTCCAATTCTTGCTATTTTATGTAAATCAGCAACTGGTCCAATTGGTGTTAAATCAAATTTAAAATCTCCTGTTGTAACAATTACTCCGTTTGGAGTTTTAATTCTAATTCCATGTGAATCAGGAACTGAGTGAGTAGTTCTAAAAAAGTCTACTTCAAAGTGTTTAAATTTAATAATATCGTCTGAATTATAAGCGAATAAGTTATCAAATCGAATATTTTTATCAATTAATTTCATTTTTATTAGTTCACAAGCTTGATTAGGAGCATATATATTTTTAATATCAACTGATTGTAATAAAATAGGTATAGCTCCTATATGATCTTCATGTCCATGAGTTATAAAAAGTGCTTTAATTTTACTTTCGTTTTCTTTTAAATAAGTATAATCTGGAATGGTATAATCAATTCCTAACATAGTTAAAGATGCAAATGAAATACCTGCATCAATTAAAATAATTTCTTCTTGATGCTCAATTGCATACATATTTTTTCCGATTTCTCCAAGTCCGCCTAAAATAACAAAACGAGTTTTATCGTTTGTTTTATTCATTAAAACAAAATCCTCCTTTCTTTTTAGATTTAAGAACTAACTTTAACATTATACAATTTTTTTTAAAATTTGTAAATATTTATGGAAAATAAATAGAAAATAGAGTAAAATATTTTTATGTGTTAGGAGGTATGTATGGATCAAAGTTTAATTAATAAAATTAGAGAAAATATTGATATAGTAGAATTCATTGGTAAATATATACCTCTTCAAAAGAAAGGTAAAAATTATTTTGGATTATGTCCTTTTCATAATGATAATAATCCTTCTTTAAGTGTATCAAGAGAAAAACAGATATATAAATGTTTTGTATGTGGAGAAGCCGGAAATGTTTTTAATTTTTTAATGAAATATGAAAATATTAATTTTATTGAAGCTGTTAAAATAATTGGTAATGAAATAGGAATAAGTGTTTATACTAATGAAAATATAAAACCAGATAAAAATAAAGAATTATACGATATATATGAACTAGCTAATAGTTTTTATCAAAATAATTTATTATCTAAAGAAGGAAATGATGCGAGAATTTATTTAGAAAATAGAAAACTAGATTCAAAAACAATTAAAGAATTTGGAATAGGATTATCTTTAAATAAGAGAGATACTTTAGTTAAATTATTAGAAAAAAAAGGATATAATTTGGAACTTTTAAATACTTTGGGACTAGCAAGTGGTGATATTGATACTTATATTAATAGAATAATATTTCCGTTATATAATATAAATGGTAAAATAAATGGTTTTTCAGGAAGAATATATCATGGTGAAAATACTAATAAATATTTAAATACGAAAGAAACACCTATATTTAAAAAAGGAGAAAATATTTTTAATTACCATCGAGCTAAAGAAGAAGTTAGAAAAGATAAATTTGTTATTATAATGGAAGGTTTTATGGCTGTTATTCGTGCTTATACAATTGGAGTAAAAAATTGTATAGCTTTAATGGGAACTTCTTTAACTAATGATCAAATAGCTTTTATTAAGAAATTAAGTACTAATGTTTATTTATGTTTTGATGGAGATAAAGCAGGTATTAATGCAACGATTAATAATGGTAAATTACTTTCTGATAATAACTTTGATGTAAAAGTTATTTCTTTAAGTGATGGACTTGATCCCGATGATTATATTATAAAAAATGGAAGTGAAAGATTTTATTCTTTAATATCTAGTGCTATATCTTATAATGATTATCGTCTTAATATTTTAAAAAAAGGAGTTGACTTTAATAGTCCTGATGAGTTAAGTAATTATATTAATTCTGTATTAAAAGAGGTAGCTAAAGAGAAAAATGCAATAAAAAGAGAAATATTGTTGAAAAATCTTGCTAAAGAGACTAATGTGTGGTATAATACCTTAGAAAAAACGTTGAATGAGTTTCTATCTAAAGAAAAAGATAAAAAAGTATCTTTAAATATGCAAGTTGAATCTAAAAAAGAAAGAAAAAAGGATAAGTATGAGAAAACTTTACAAGAATTAATTCTTTCAATGTTAGAAAACAAAAATGTAATTACAATTGTAAATGATGCACATATTTATATACCAATTGAAAGTTATCGAACAATAATACGTGAAATAACTTATTTTTATGAGAAATATGGTTATATAAATATTCCAGATTTTCTTACTTATATGGAAGAATATCCTGATTTAAAAACATATTTAAATGAAATTATTTCTTTAGATATTAAACCTCTAGAAGATAAAGAAATTATTTTAGAACAAGTTCAAGTTATTAAGGATTATAATGTGTCTCTTGAAATCAAAAGATTAGAGAATTTAATGAAAAAAGAAGTAGATCCTATCGAACAGGCTAAAATATTAAATGAAGTAATGAAACTCAAAATGGGGAGTGAATAATAATGATAAACGAAGTAAAAACGTTTGAAGAAAGAAAAGAAGCATTAATTAAAATAGGACTTGAAAAAGGATTTGTAACTTATGAACAACTTGCAAATGAATTAAAAGGATTAGATATTGATGCAGATTCTTTAGATGATTTATACAACGTCTTGTTAGAAAATAAAATTGAAATTAGATCAGAAGATGAAGAAGAAACACCTGTTGGAGGAGAAGAAATAGAAACTCCTGATCAAATACTTGAAGATTTAACAAATTCAAAAGATATAAAAATAAATGATCCAGTTCGTATGTATTTAAAAGAAATTGGACGTATTAACTTATTAACAAGTGAAGAAGAATTTGAATATGCTCATCTTGCTGTTCAAGGTGATGAACATGCAAAAACAATGCTTGCAGAATCTAACCTTCGTTTAGTTGTTAGTATTGCTAAAAGATATGTAGGACGTGGAATGTTATTTCTTGATTTAATTCAAGAAGGTAATATTGGATTAATGAAAGCTGTAGATAAGTTTGATCCAGATAAAGGATATAAATTTTCAACATATGCAACTTGGTGGATTAGACAAGCTATTACTCGTGCGATAGCTGATCAAGCAAGAACCATAAGAATACCAGTTCATATGGTTGAAACAATTAATAAATTAGCACGTGTTCAAAGACAATTAACTCAAGAATTAAATCGTGAACCAACTGATGAAGAAATTGCTAAAAAATTAGGAATATCACTTGATAAAGTTCGTGAAGTATATAAAATAAGTCAAGATCCTGTTAGTTTAGAAACTCCAATTGGAGAAGAAGATGATTCACATCTTGGTGACTTTATTAAAGACGAAAGAACTATGTCACCTGAAGAATATACAGAAATTGGTATGTTAAAAGAAGAATTATCTGGAGTATTGTTAACTTTAACAGAAAGAGAAGAAAAAGTATTAAGACTTCGATTTGGACTTGATGATGGTCAATGTAGAACGCTTGAAGAAGTAGGACAAATTTTTAATGTAACTCGTGAAAGAATTCGTCAAATAGAAGCTAAAGCTTTAAGAAAATTAAGACATCCTAGTCGTAGTCGTAAGTTAAAGGATTTCTTAACAGACTAATGAAGTTATCAAAAAGACTTTCTCTTGTTGCTAATATGGTAGATGATAATTCTAATATTATAGATGTTGGATGTGATCATGCATTATTATCAATTTATTTAGCTAAATCATTAAATAATGTAAATATAACAGCAAGTGATATTAATGAAAAACCATTATTATCTGCAAAAGAAAATATAAAAAAATATCATTTAGAAAATAAAATTAAATTAGAATTAAAAGATGGAATTACTGATTTAAATTCTAATATAGATACAGTAATAATATCTGGAGTAGGTGGAATATTAATAACAAATATTTTAAATAAAAAAAATTTAAATAATGTTAATACATTAATTCTTTCACCTAATAATGATTTTGAAAAAGTAAGAAATCATTTAAAAAAAATAGGATATTATTTAGAAAA
>CAMVLU010000039.1 GCA_947168405.1 uncultured Clostridia bacterium | reverse complement strand
ATAGCAAAAACCCTAGACATAATATCACTCCTTATATAAAACTATAATCTCCTAAATACTGTAATAATTCTATTACTACTATTTTCATCATAACTATTCATATCAAAATCACCATAAACATCTACTAATTCATAGTAATTAGACATTAACTCTTTAAGTTCATTCAAATTATAAAATCTAACATATTCATCATCATAAAAAAACTTCTTTGTATTATTATCATTAATAAATATATATCATGAATAGTAGAAAGTTTTTTAACATATCAATATTTTGAATAATAGAATTACTATTAATTACATTAAAATCAATTAAGATATTAATATTCATAGATTTTATTCTCCTTTATATTTTTATTGTTTTAATCTTGTATCGATTGAATCTTTATATATATTTACAAATTCTATTTGTTCATATATTGGAGCATTATTATTATATGAATTAATTATATCTTCATAATCTCCATCTTCTAATACATATAGATTAACTGCTAATTTATCATCTTTAACATACGCTTTAACTGCATTAATATTATTACTTAAATTTAATATTTTATCTTCTATATAAGAGGAATCTACATTTTCTCCATTACTTGTAATTAATATTTTCTTTTTTCTACCTTTTACATATAATTTATTATCTTTTAAATATCCTAAATCGCCTGTATGAAAATAACCATTATTATCAAATACTATTTTATTTAATTTAGTATCAGTATAACCTTTAAAAACATTATCTCCTTTAACTATAATTTCACCAATACCTTCTTTATTAGGTTTATCAATCTTAACATCTATATCTTCATATAACTCTCCACTACTTTCATAGTCTTCACTATTAGGATAAGCCAATGTAAAACTAGATGAAGTCTCAGTCATTGCATATGTTTGTAGTAAAGAAAGACCACTATCTTTAAATATTTTTCTCATCTCTTTTGGCATTGGTGCTCCACCCGATACTATAAATCGAATATTCTTACCAAAAGCTATTCCTATTTTATCTTTATATGAATCATATAATTTATTTAAAACAAGCGGTACTGTACAAAAAACAGTTGGATTAACTTCTAATAATTCTTTACCAATATTAGCAGTAGAACTAGATAAATAAAGTCTATGTCCAGTTAAAAGAGAATACATAAAATGACAAATAGATGCATATGTATGATGAAGAGGCAAAAACATATATACTCTATCATTATGATTAATATGTAATCTTCTTTGTAATGAATTATATCCTGAAAATATATTTCTAAGACTTAATAAAACTCCCTTACTTCTTCCAGTTGTTCCAGATGAAAAAACTATTTTCGCAACATCATCATATTTTTTTATATTAAAATCTAAATACGAATTATTAAATGTATTAGGTATTTCATCCATTAAATAATATGGTATATTCTTAATTTTAGATAACTCTTTTACTATATTTTCATATTTCTTAGAACAAATAATATATTTAGCATTTACTTCATCTATTCCATCTAATAAATCTTTAATGGTCCATTCCCTACATACAATAACACTTCTACCTACATAAAAAGAAATTGCTAAATCACATTCCATTAATTTTATATTATTTTCACTCAATAATAAACCTGTTTTATTTTTATAATTTTTATTCAAAAGAAAAGAAGCAATAGACAAAGATTCTTCAATAAATTCTTTATATGATTTAGATTTGTATATTCCATTTTCATCTTTTTCATACATATAAGGATCATTTCCCCATGTATTATAGATTCTTTTAATTTGTCTTTTTAAATAAATCATTTAACTATCCTTTCAAGTAATACATATTCATATTGATTAGTTATTTTATCTTCTCCATATTTTAAATTAATATTACCATCTCTAATTAAAGCATTAATGCTAGGTAAATTATTCTTTTTTAATTCTTCAGCAATAGAAAAAGCAATTGCCTTACCTAATCCTTTATGATTTCTATCAGCTCCTAAATAAGGCATAATATATTCTCTTGGAAATCTTCTTTCAAATAAGATATGTAATAAATGAAGAGGTTCCCTCCATGATAATTGATATACTCTATTATAATAATTTGGAATACTTATACAAAAACCAACTGCTTTTCCCTTATAGTAAGCCATTCTAACCATATTCATATTTATTATCATTTTATATGATGAAAATATTTTTATAAAATCTTCTTTCTCTATTTTCTTAAATATAGGAAAAGTACTATATAAATCCATTATTAAATAATATATTTCTTCAATACACTTATCAAAGTCTTTTCTTTTAGGTTTAATTATTTCATATCCTAATTTCTTAAATTCATTATAATGAGCTGTAAACTTTGGATCATTATATGATTCGTCTACTCTTTCAAATATATTAGATACATAATGTTCTATTACTTTATATTTATTATCTAAAAACATCTTATAATAATAATCTTTATTATATGGTTCTCCAGTATATGGTCTTTTATCAAATAAATTAATTTTTAATCTATATTTATTCCAGAAAGATGCATCTACCGGACCAATTATTTTTTTATAACCTTTTTCTTTAGCAAATAATTCAGCTTCTTTAAATATACATCTAGCAACTTTATTATCATTAATACATTCAAAGAAACCTATATAACATACTTTTTTATCATCAGGATACTCAGTAATTATAAATCTACCAACTACAGAATTTTCTTTATATACAAGAAATTTATTTAATTTAAAATATTTACTTAATGGATGTTCTTCTAATAATAAACTCTTAATAGTACTAGAATCTTCCATATTATCTTTTTTAGTATATAATTTTTTTGGTAAATCTATAAAATCTTTAATATATTTATCTTCTTTATCAAATCTAATACATTTCATTTTTTACCTCTTTTCAATATCTTAATTCTACCAGTATAAGCATCCATTTCTATATAATCTCCTGTTTTAATTACATTAGTTGCATTTTCTACTCCTACTATACTCGGTATTTTTATTTCTCTTGAAATAATAGCTGTATGAGATAAAATAGAACCCTTTTCAGCAATTACTCCTTTAGAATTTATAAGCAAGAATACCCATCCAGGGTCAGTCATCTTAGTAATTAATATTTTATCTTTAACATCATAATTTTTATTAATATCTTCTATTACTAATGCTTCTCCAGATACTTTACCATTAGATGTAGGAATACCTTCTAATATATTTTTTTCTATTTCTTTTACTATTTTATTTATTCTTTTATGATTTTTATCAAACTCTTTATTAGTAAATATTAATCTAGAATAACTCGGTAAAGCATAAAACATTTTATATTCTTTTTTACGTGTATTTACTATTCTTTTTAAATCATACTTTTTATAATTAAATACTTCATCAATTGTTAAATAAAATATATCTTCTTTTTTTCTAAGTCTTTTTTCTTTAACTAAGTTTTTAGAAATACCTAAAAACATACTTCTAACCATACCATAAATTCTACTTCTATTAAGTCTAGATATTTCTCTATTTTTTATTCCTTGCATTGCTCTTTTAGAAATAAATCTAGTTATAAAATCTTCTTTAATTTTAATATCTTTTTCTTTATTTAAATCATTATAAATAATAGATAATTTATTTTTATCTTTACGATATTCTTTTATTTTTCTATCTAATAATTTATTATTAGTTCTAAAAGTCTCACTTTCTAATTTTAATTCCTCTAAATTACGATCACCATATTTAAATATATAATTATCATATAATAATTTATATTCTTTTTTAGATAATTTATCTTTATTATAAGCTAATTCTATTAAACTCTTTATTGGTTTTAAACTCTCTATATTAGTAATACCAGAAATATAATCATTTATTTTTTCTTCATTATATTTCTTCTTATTTAATCTCTTTTTTAATAAACCAGTATATATAAATGAATACAAGTCATTAACAAGAGTTATATCCCAACTAGATAATAATTCATCTTTTATAAGACTATATAATTTTATTATTTGTTTATTAGATAATTTATCATTAAAATGAGTATAAAAATAATCATTAACTTCTATAAATTTATTATTCAATTTATCCATATTTTTAGAAACATTTTTTAATTCTTTAAATGTATTATAATAAATTTTTAATTTAGTAATAAAAGACAATTTAATTTTAGTATCATCATATGTTTTATTTTTTACTCCTAACATATCTTGCCATATAGGTATTATTTTTTTACTAAATGGTAAGAATTTAATTAATGTATACCAACTACTAATCTTATAATAAATTCTTCCTGAAGAAGATGCGACCATATTATTAAAATTATCATTGTTTTCTTCTACTAATTTTTTATTTTTAGTTAAACGATAAGCTTCTTTTTTAAATACATTACTATATACAAAATGAACAAATGAAATAGTAAGAGGTAAACTTATTCCAGGATAACTCTCAACTATATTACTATTATCAAGTATTACTAAATTAGAAGTATCTATTGTAGTGATAGGTCTAGCTTGTAAGATATATATTTTATTATCTTTAATAGCAAATTCTATATCTAAATATTCTCCTAGAACTTCTTTTATTTTTTCTGATAAAGTAATTAACTCTTCTATTAATTCTTTATTTAAATAATCAATTAAACCATCATAATAATAAACTTTATCAGTTCTATTATAATAATAAGTAGTTGTTAAGATCTTATCTTCTACTATATTATTACCTAATCCCTTTCCTACAACAATTACAGTTTCATTTAATAGTCCTTGAGGATTTGATGTAAAAATAATACCAGAATATTTAGCATTTACCATTTCTTGAATAATTACATCCATCTTAATATCTTTAGTTTTTATTTTTTTCTTTTTTAAATAATCATCTACATTTTTATTATTAATTGAATTAAAACAAGCCTGTACTTTTTTATTAATTTTTTTAGGTACAACATTAAGATATGTATCAAATTGTCCAGCAAAACTATTTAGTTTTCTATCTTCTAAATTAGAAGAACTTCTAATAGCATATTTACCTTTATATTTACTTATATCTATTTCTTTATCTCTATTCTTCCACTCTACTACATCAAACTTTGGTACATTAAAACCATTATCTCTTAATATTTCTAAATTCTTTCTTTTCATTAAATTTTACCTACTATTAGATATACTACTACAGTTAATAACATAGTAGATTCTTGAAGATAAGTATACCTTTCTACTTTTTCAACTATTTCATATTTAGATGGATCCATCATGTACTCTATAAATTTAATAGTCATCCAAGTTACTAATATAAATAAGATTACAACTGATAATTTACTTAGATTCCATACTAAAATAAAATTAGTAATAATATCCATTATAGTAACTATTAAAACAAATCTAGTTGCCCTTTTATAACCAAATAATTTTGAATATGTAGTATAGTCATTTTCACATTTAGGATTTTTTATTTTACGAGAAACTTCCCATATTAATGCAGGAAAATACAAAGTAAATAAAGTCATTATAGTAGTTAAATTAATAAAATTTAAATTATATTTAATAACTGTAAAACTTATAATATACAAGTTAACAAACATTTGAACAGGATTATGAGTAACTAATGCAAGTGGTAGGCTCGGTTGTATTTTACTTCTTTGAAAGAACCATTTACTCATTAAAAAACCATAAACATATAAAACTATAAAGAAGATAAAATTAGGCATAAAAAGTAAATTTAATATAACAGCAATTATTTCGAAAAAAGCACATGAAATAACAACATCTTCAATTTTAGTTTTTCCAGCGGCAAGAGGCCTATCTGGAAATAGTATTTTATCTGTTCTATGATCTTTTAAGTCATCAGCAACTCTTAACCACAATAAAAAAGCAAAGACAGTATAACTTCCAATTATTTCCTGTACTCCAATATTAAAATGAGTCACTCCTTGATTTAATAATACAATAAAATATATTTCTCCAAATACAATTAAACCAAGAAGTAATCTTAAAAATATTGGATATCTTTCTTTATAATAAATATATAATCTTTTTAACATGTTATTCACCGACCCTCTCACCAACATGTACTATTGTTTCAATGTTTTTCTTACTATATTCCAAAATATCTTTATCAACTTTTATATTATTAGCAATTATTATTACAGTACTTCCACCAGGCAAGAAATAACCCTTTTCTTCTCCCCTTTTAAAAGTATCTTTATCATAATTAATAATCTTACCTACTAGTAGTGCTCCTACTTCCATATAAATAATTTTATTATAATTTTTAGTTTCTAAAATACTATATTCTCTTTCATTTTCTTTATATATTTTATACTTTTCAGATGAAGAACTTACAGTATGAAGTCTACCTTTTATTTTCTTTCTTTTAAGCCTTTTACCGTCATCAATATAATGAAATCTATGATAATCATCTAATGCTAAACGATAAATAAATATATAACCATTTTTATAATCAAATTCTTCATCAATTAATTCATCTATTTTATATGTTATATTTTTAATCTTTACTTTTAAATCTTTATCTATTTTATATACTAATAATTTACCATTACAAGGACTGATGAAACCTTTTTTATTAATATCTATTTTTTTTAATTTACGAATAAAAAAATCATTAAAAGATTTATACTCTTCATTTTTATATAAAGTCATATCAATATTATTATTATCTATAAATTTATTAATTCTATTTTTACTTAGTCTAGTATTATTTAATAGACCATATATTTTAGATATTGGTTTACTTGTTACTAATCTAGTAAGTATTGGTACTTGATAAATCTTATTTAAAGTATTACCACCAAAATGTTTAACTTCTTCTAATTCTTTAGTCTTACGATTATATACTTTTGTCATACAAGAAATAAATAAACTATAGTTAATATTATTGCTAAAAAGATGAGCATAATTGAAGGTAATAATTTTGGTTTTGGTACTTTAATTTTTAAAATGAATAAGATAGCTACAATAAATGTAATTAAATTATAGATAATTACAAATAAATTACTTGATATAAAATAAGATAATAAATAAACAATTGGAAATATTAAAGCAGAAAATGTTACCGGTAAACCTATATAATGAGATACAGCTTTATTTTTATCAGCTGTTTTTATATTAAAATAAGCAAGTCTAGCAGCTGCAAAAATAGAATATATAATAGCAATTGGAATAAAATACCATGAAGTATTAATAGTTGCTAAAACAACTATTGGAAGAGCTATAAAACTCATTACATCAACTATTGAATCAAGTTCTATTCCAAATTCCTTTTCGTCTTCTGTTCTTTTACATTTACGTGCTACTGTACCATCAAACAAATCACAAATTCCAGCATACATTAAACAAACAATAGCATATTTTAATTCTACTTTTAAAGTTATTAATATAATACCAATAATGCTAAAAACAAAACCAATATAAGTTAAAATAACTGATTTATTCCATTTACCTATCATAATAACCTCTTACTTTCCTTTTTTAATTTCACCAGTAGTTCCATTTATAGTTATTGTCTCACCATCTTTTATTTCTTGCATAATATTTGTAGCACTAACTATTGCTGGAATACCATATTCACGAGATACTATAGCAGCATGGCAAAGTACTCCACCATATTCTGTTACAATACCTTTTAATATAGCAAATTTAGGAGTCCATCCTGTATCTGTAAACTTAGTAACAAGAATATCCCCCTCTTGTAATCTATCAATTTCCTGGAATGATTCTATAACACGAGCAGTTCCAGTTACAATTCCATTATTTGCACCCAAACCTTTCATATTAGAATTACCCTTTGTTGTATTAGGTACTCCACCTATTTCATTTTCACTTGTATAATTACGGTAAGAATTATAATACTTTTTATTTTTATAAATAATAGTTGATAAATCATCTTCATCAAGTTTTTCATCTAAGAAATCCCATAATTCTCCAACTTTTAAGAACCAAATATCATTTTCATCTTTTAAAATATTTTCTTTTACTAATTCTTTAGCAAATTCAATTGTATATATTCTAATTAGATAATAAAATCTAGTAGATACATCTCTAAATTCTTCTCTCCACCATAACATATTTCTAATTTTAGTTATTTTTTTCTCTAAATCATTATAGTTACCAATACCAATTTTTCTTTTAATATCTCTTAGTTTTTTCTCATATTCTCTTTTACCTTTTTCTCTATCTTTTTCAGGAGAATATTCTTCATCTAAATTAATTAAATCTTTAATATTAATTATAATTGGTTCAATATCTTCATAATAACAAGGATATGTTACATCTAATTCTTTATCCGAATGATATCCATATCTATTTATTACTTCTTTAACTTCATTAAAATAATAATCATTCATATTAGATTTAATATCTTCTACTATTTTATTAGTATTATTATTACTCCAATAATTAAATGCATTTTTATCATTTCTAATAAGTCTTGAAACATCCCACATTTCATAAAAAGGTAATAAATGAGATATATCATTCATATTACTTATTAATGATAAATAATCAGCCTCATCAATATATTTTAATAAACTATCTTTATTAAGTGATTGATGTACAGTATTAATAAATATTTGCCAAAAATAAGTAGACTCACTTTGTAAATAATCATCATGAGTAAGTTTTTTCCAAGTATCTTTTATATTTAAAACACTATTAGTATCATACATACCTTTATAATAATAATATTTATGTAATAAGTCATCTTTATATTTTTCTTTATTCTTTTCTCTAGTTTTTACTATTTTATTTTGAGCAATAGCCATTCTTATAATCGCAATGATACTTAATGGTGTAATACCAGTAATCTCCCCATCTCCTTCATAAGTTGGAGTTATACCATATTCATCATCAAAATCTCTTTCTTTATAACCAACTATTTTACTCATAGCCTTTTTTACTGTAGATAAATTCCAATAACATCTTCCATAGAACATATCTCCAACTTTCAATGGTAAATCTAGTTCACTTAATATTTTAGAATCTAAAATAAATTTACGTAGAGTATATTCCCAAATATATTCATATAAACTCCACATATATGGAGTACAAACAGATGCTGAAACTCCACCATCTTTAAAGTCAGCTGTTGACCACAAATCATTAAATCCTTGATATTCTATCTTTGTTATTTTACGAGCCTGTAAAATATATAAATCATTATTTACTAAAGCAAATTCAATATCACAAGGATAACCAAAATATTCCATTATTTTAGAAAACTCTTTACCCATTTTCTTTAATAAAGAACTAGAAATATATTTATTACTTTCATTAATTTCTACTTTATCTTCATACCAATTATAGTAGTATTGTTCTGGTTTGTTTTGTCCACTAACAATATTTTCTCCAAGACCTTCTCCAACTTCTATTAGCATTGTTTTATCATTACCAGTTACAGGATCAACAGTAAAACAAATTCCACTATGAGTACTTGGAACCATTTCTTGTATTACTACACTCATTGCTAAATTATCTGTTGGAATATTATTATTAACTAAATAACTTAGTATAACTTCAGAAAACATAGATTGATAACATTCTATTACTTTTCTCAAAACACTTCTTTTCTTAATATTTAAAAAAGTATTATATTGTCCAGCAAAAGAGTATTCTTCTAAATCCTCCTTTGTACCACTACTTCTAACTGCATATAAATTATTATCTTTTAATCTCTTTTCTACTTCATATATAGTAGTTTTAGAAAAAACAAAGGAATCAAATAAAGATATTATTTCTTTACTTATTTCAGAAATATTATCAGTATTTAATTTTTTTAATAATTTATTAATTTCATCCTCTAAATTATTATTTTTTATTTCTTCTAAATAAGTATCACTATCTATTACAAATCCATCTGGTACTTGAAAACCATTAGCTTTCATCTCCATTAAGAACTTTGCTTTATTACCAACCTTACTTGTATTCTTTTTGTCCTTAAAATCTACTATCATTTTAGTATCCCCCAACCTTAATTTTAAAACATATTTTTTCTAAGATGCATAAAATAAAGCATCATATTTATTAATAAATGTGTTACTGTACCTATCAGTATATATAAAAGATAAATCCATATACCAATAGGATAAAACATCCATACGACTAATGCTACTCCAAAAACAGAATCAGCTTGATCTAAAATAATAAATAATATTTTCTTTTTACCCTTAAGAGTCTTTCCTGGCGTAATATCAAGTCTTCTTTTTAAAAAACTATTAGGTAATTCAAATAAAGCATAAAATAAACCTAATAAGAAACCAATCAATAAATTATAAATAAATGTATTTTGATGATTAATATAGAAAAAATTTAATTCTTCTAACTTAGTATATTTCCATAATAAAGAAAATAATAAAGTAAAAATTATATTAAAAATAATATATCCAAAAAAACCTTTCCATGTTTTATGATCTCCAAATATTCTTTTTCCATCAATAAAATTCTTATTAAAATCCATTGGTTTTTTCAAAAAAACTAAAGCATTACTTTTACAAAAAATTGAATTAACTATACCTGCTATAATAGGTGCAAGTAAAGTTACATACATCTTAACTATTAGCATTATTCCTCCTAAAAATAATAAAATATTCTTTAACTATAATACTTTATTTTCACATTTCTGTTCCTGACATTCAAGAAATCTAGGTGTTTCTGAAATTACAACAATATTTTCTTCATTAAAATTTGGAGTCATTCTTTCAATCACTTTTAATGGATTATTTGAATCAGATTCATAATAGAAAACTGTTTTTTTAGGTACTCTTATCATATTATTCCCATCATTAGCATTAACAGAAATAGAAATAAATCTATACAATTGTTCAAAAAAATTATATCATAAAAAAGACTAGATTTCTCTAGACTTTTAATATTTTAAACTAATAAGATTATTATATCTATTTATACTATCCATAAATATTCTCCTTCAATAGAGCCTATTGCATCACAAAACAATTAAATTTGTAAGTATCTAAATTATACAAAGAGATTTCTAATATAACAAAATTATAATAATATATCTGCAATTTCATCCCAATTATGTACTCTTTTTGATATTCAATTTAAATAATTCTTCATCAGTTATATCATGATTATGATAAGAATCAAATAATAATTTAATTTAAACATCTCCTTTTAAATTATCTAAACAGTCATCAATATAAACATCTACTTTAAATAAATTCTTTGCTCCAGTAAATATAAAATTTTCAGATACTATAAATGGAAAATTATTAATTAAAAAATCATATTTATATTTATAAAAAATACCACTATTTTATTTATTACAATACATTACACAATTAGAACAAATATATATTTCATATTGATGACTTAGTTTTTTAAAATCTCTATCACATTATCAAATATTCTTGCATCTTTATATAAATCTATATTTTGAAGAGTTTTATAAAATATTTCTTTATTTAAATCACTACCTAAAATATCATCTATATAGTATTTCTTAAAGTCATCTAATTTATAATCGGTACCTAAAAATTTATTCATTTCATCTAATAGACTAGATATACATATTACTTCATCAATATCAATTAATATTTTTTTCAAATAAATCAACTTCAATTGATTATATATTATTTAACAAATACTATCATTTTCCCCCGAGAGTTTTCATATTGATCTACTATCCTATAACCATCTTTTAAAATATTTCGTATTGAATAAATATTATCACAATGTGCTTTTGTAAACATATGCTCTTTACCAATACTTTTTGCATAATCATTTAAAACTTCAAGCATAGCTATTTGTAACCCATTACCAACATATTCCTTTCTAACCATTACTGGTCCAAGACTTCCAGTAATTGATTCATCATATTCTATATTATGTTTTTTTAATGATTCATTAGACGCAGGAATATAAAATACAGAACATACTGGAATATTCTTATCATAATATATCCAAATCTTACCATCATTACTAAGTATTTTTTTTATTTCTTCTAACGTGAAAGTACCTAACCATTCAGGATGTTCCATATTATCACGAACATAATTATATAAATACAAATATTCATCAAGATTAACACTATCACTTACTTCTTTTAAATCAGTTAATTTCATAAAATTATTATCTCCCTTTTAATATTTAAAATTATTTATATATTCCTCTTTGCTTTTTTCAATTCTTTCTTGATTCATAATATTGCTCCTTTCGTAATAATTATATAATACTACTATTCTAATATACACCCATCAAAAGTAGAATTTCAGATAATCGTAATATTACTAAAAAAAAAGCACGTTTGTGTTCTATCTATACTTTGTAATACGTTTGATTTTTACTAGTTGGTTTATCTGGAATTGTTAATGCAAACAACTCCTTCTTTTATTGC
>CAMVLU010000038.1 GCA_947168405.1 uncultured Clostridia bacterium | reverse complement strand
AACATGGGTAACTTATATACCTAAAGAGAGTAAACAAATATAAAAACAGTAAAAAAATATAAAAAATATAAATACTTGATTTTTGGCTTAAAATATGATATAATGTGTGTGATTTTTATGAAGGGGGTAAATTATGGATACTTTTGATAATGATAAAATACTTTGTAATTTAACATTTGAAGAATATGTTTTAAGAAAAAGAATACTACAATTAAAATTAAAAACTGAAACAAATGTAAATTCAGTTGAACTTCAAGAAATTGGTCAAAAAATTATTGAATTAAGAGAAAGAGCCAATTATTTAAATAATCTTAAAATGGAAAAAACAAATGAAAAGGTTATGTAAATAATTGACAAACAAATAAATATGTATTAAAATATGGAGTAATCACGTTTTTGAGGGGGAGAATTATATGAAAATTGTGAAAAAATTATCTATTTTTGCATTAGCAATAGCTAGTTTATTTAGTTTAAGTTTATTAAATGTTAATGCAGAAACTGCACCTAGTACTATTACAATGAAATCCAAATCTAGTCTATACTATTATACTGAAAAGAAAGGTACTGACTATATTAGTGGATATAACTTTTATCGTAAAGAATTAACTGATGGAACAATCGGATATTGTGTTAGTAATATCAATACAACTGTTCCAGGTGGAAAAACTTTATCATCATGTGGACCTATTACAGATATGGGACTTGATTATATTATCAAGAATGGATTTCCTAATAAATCATTTACAAAAGATGATAAGAAAGATTTTTACATAACTCAATCTGCAATTTGGGCATATTTTGATGCTACAAGAGGAAGTAAAAACTGGAAAAACACTAAATTTACTGCTTCATCAACTGGAATGAAAGCATATGTTTATCAATTAGTTCAAGGAGCCAAAGCAGCTAAAAATGCTGGTCAACCTACTTCAAGTGTTAGTATATCAATTAATAATACTAAGATGAATTTATCAACTGATAAACAATATTTTGTATCTAATGTTATTAATGTTAATGCATCAAATACAAAAGATACTTATACAGTTAATTTAGTTAAGGCTCCAAATGGAACAACTGTAAGATCTGCAAAAGGTGAAGTTAAAACAACATTTTCTAAAGGAGAAGGATTTGTAGTTTATGTACCTGTATCTAGTGTATCTGAAGGAACAGGTAGTGTAGTATTATCTATTAATATCCAAGGTGTATTGTATAGAACATATTATTACACAACAGGAAAATCAGATTATCAAGATATTGCACCAGTTAAAGTTTATGAAGAAATTAAAGATTTAAAAAGTAATCAATTAACTTTAACATATGAAAAAGAAAAGAAAATTGTAACAAAAGTAAAAATAAGTAAACAAGATATAACATCTAAAGCTGAATTACCAGGAGCAACTTTAATAATAAAAGATAAGTCTGGCAAAGAAGTAGCAAGATGGGTATCTGAAAAGACTCCACATTATATAGAAGGACTTGCAGCAGGAGAATATACTTTAACTGAAATAAGTGCTCCAAGTGGTTACGTTAAGAGTGAAGAAACAATTAATTTTACTGTTAATGCTAATGGAGTAGAAACACAAGTTATAATGTTTAATGCTAAAGAAAAAGAAAATACGAAATATAAAATAAGTAAACAAGATATAACATCAAAAGAAGAATTACCAGGAGCTAAATTAACAATTAAAGATAAAAATGGTAAAGTTGTTACTAGTTGGACTTCTGGAAAAGAACCACATTATGTAACAAATCTTGCTGTTGGTGATTATACATTAACTGAAGAAAATGCGCCAAAAGGATATGTTTTAAGTAAAGAAACAATTAAATTTACTGTTCAAAAAGATGGACAAGTTAAGACGGTAGTAATGTTTAATGAAAAAGCTGTAACAAAAGTAAAAATAAGTAAACAAGATATAACATCAAAAGAAGAATTACCAGGAGCAACATTAGTAATTAAAGATAAAGATGGGAAAGAAGTTGCTAGTTGGGTATCTGAAAAAGAACCTCATTATATAGAAGGACTTGCAGCAGGAGAATATACTTTAACTGAAACAATTGCACCAGAAGGTTATATTTTAAGCGAAGAAACAATTAAATTTGTAGTTAAAGATGATGGAACTGTTACAAGTGTTATAATGTATAATGCTAGAAAAACTGAAGTAACAAAAGTAAAAATAAGTAAACAAGATTTTACTACAAAAGAAGAACTTCCTGGAGCTACATTAACAATTAAAGATAAAGATGGTAAAGTAGTTGAAACTTGGGTATCTGGTAAAACTCCTCATTATATAGAAGGACTTGCAGCTGGGGATTATACATTAACAGAAACAACTGCACCAGAAGGATATCAATTAAGTAGTGAAACAATTAATTTTACTGTAAAAGCAGATGGAAGTGTTACAAGTGTTGTAATGTATAATGCTAGAACAGTAGAAGTACCTATAACAGATTTAGATATTAATATGACAACTATTATAGGTGCTGCAATCTTAGTACTATTTGGAACAGGATTGGTATTTTATGCAAAACGTTCATACTAAAAAAACACTCGTTTTTTTAGGAGTATGTATATTTACTTTCGGAATAATCTTATTATTAAGTAATTATTTTAATGAAAAAGTAGATAATGCTTATTCATATATGAACAATTTATTATTAAATAGAAATGAAACTTTTGATATGCAAGAAGAAGTAGACAGCATAAGTGATTCTACTTCTTCTTTTCAAGAACAACAAGAACAAAAAAAAGAACCAGAAGTATATGTTGATCCGTATGAAAAATATTATATAGGTTCTTTATCAATACCAAAGATTAATTTACAAAAAGGTTTTGTAAGTGTTGATTCAAAATATAATACTGTTAGTAAAAATATACAAGTTGTTAAAGGATCTAATTATCCTGATGTTGATAAAGGTAATTTTATAATTGCTGCTCATTCAGGTACAAGTTATTTAGCTTATTTTAAAAACCTTTATAAATTAACTAATGGAGATAAAGCTTATGTTGATTATAATGGAAAAAGATATACTTATAGTATTGTAAATATATATGAACAAGAAAAAACGGGTAAAATTGTAATATATCGTAATGGTGAAAAGACTTGTTTAACACTTGTAACATGTACAAAAAATTCTAAAACTAAACAAACAGTATATATATTAGAACTTGAGAATGTAGAAAATATATAAATAAAAGGGGGTAATAATAATGATACAAGCAACATTTTTAGAGCAATTAAAAACTTTAGGTAATATTTTTATAACTAATAAATATGTATTTTATATATCTTTAATTGCTTTAGGATGTATTTTAATATTAGAATTAACGAATAAATTTAAAAATAAAAAAATATTAAAAATAATTTGTATGTCAGTATATATTATTATATTTGGAATATTATTATATTTCTTTCATGAACAAATATTTACTTTAATAGATTATTTGATGAATAATGTATTCTTGTTTCTGTCCTTTCCAAATTTAGCTGTTTATACATTAATCATCATAGTTATTAATATTTTATTGATTAAATCTATTATTAAAGATAACAAAAATTTAAAACGTATGAATATTATTTTCTTTATATTATTTAATATTATGTTCTTCCTTATTATACAAAATATTGTAGAAAATAATATAAATATATATGAACAATTAAGTATATATACTAATAAAGAATTATTAATTTTAATATCATTAAGTATGAAATTGTTCTTATTATGGCTTGTAATATTATGTATTATCAAGATTACTAATTACTTATCTTTGTCATTTGCTTATAAAAAATCACCAGTTAAAGTTACAGTACAAAAAGAAATTATGTCTGACGAATATAATAATATTAAAGTAAATGATATTAATGATGAAATACCTAAAGAAACTTCTTTAATTCCTAATAATATAGTATTGGATAAAGAAGATAAAGAATATGTAGATATTAAACCAGTTAATTATTATAATGATTTTATCGATATTGAACCAGTTAAGAAGAAAAAAAATGTTAATTTATTAACTAATATGGATTCTTTATTCGAAGATAATAATAATCCTATTGATAAGAAAGATTTAGATGTTGTATTTAAAAATTAATATATTAAATGAATTATGGATGAGATAGAAAAATTAAAGTATAATCAATCTGATAAAAGTCAAATTAAAAAAGTATATGATGAAATTATTTTAAATAGTAAAGATTTAACATTAGATGATTATAATAGTTTAATTCATCAATTAACTGAAATAAAAAATAATTATTAGAAAGAAGTAATTCTTTCTTTTTTTTTGTAAATTTTTATAAAAATAGATGAACTTTTATAAATTTTAGTATAAAATAGAATAGAAAGTTATAATTCAAATGGAGGTATGAATTATTATTAGCGCCAGATCTATAATAGATGACGAGGATTAATGCTATCGAATATTTCGGCGGATGCATTAACGGAGTGGTGAACGATAAATATATTACAAAAAATAAAATTAAAATTATAACAAAAAATATATTCACTAGAAGGAGGTATTATGTGTGGAATTATGGGATATAATGGTAATAAAAATGCCATTCCTATAGTTATAAATGGCTTAAAAAGTTTAGAATATCGAGGATATGATTCAAGTGGAATAGCTTATTTCTTTAATAATAATATTAAAGTTATTAAAGAAAAAGGAAGAATATCAGAACTTGAAAAATTAATTAGTGATGATAAATCTAATCTTTGTATAGGTCATACTAGATGGGCAACTCATGGAAGTCCTAATAGAATAAATGCTCATCCTCACAATGTTGGAAGTGTTACAATTGTTCATAATGGTATAATTGAAAATTATCATGAATTAAAAAATAAATTAATTAAGGATGGTTATAAATTTAAAAGTGAAACAGATACAGAAGTAGCATGTGCTTTAATAGATTCTATTTATCAAAAGAAAAAAGATAAATTAAAAACTTTAATAGAAATTCAAACTATTTTAAAAGGTAGTTATGCTTTTCTAATAATTTTTAATGATGAAAAAACAATCTATGCTTTAAGACATGGAAGTCCTTTAATAATAGCAGAAAGTAGTATAGGTAATTTAATTGCTTCTGATATACCAGCAATACTAGAATATACCAAAGAATATTATTTATTAGAAGAAGGAGAGATTGCTGAAATAAAAGAAGATAATATTATTTTTTATCAAGAGGGGAAAGAAATAAAAAAAGATAAATTAATATTTGAACATGATTTATCATCTGCTAAAAAAGAAGGATATAGTCATTTTATGTTAAAAGAAATATATGAACAACCTAAAGTAATAGACAATTTCTTAAAATATTATTTTGAAAATTTTAATTTAATTCCAGATATTAGAAATTATAAAAAAATTCATATAGTTGCCTGTGGAAGTGCTTATCATGCAGGACTTCTTGGAAAAGTATTTTTAGAAGAATATTTGGATTTTAACGTAATTGTTGAAACATCATCAGAATATCGATATTCAAAACCTTTCATTGATAAAGATACTTTAGTGATATTAATTTCTCAATCAGGAGAAACAGCTGATACATTAGCTGCTATGCGACTAGCAAAAGAAAAAGGTGCTAAAACTTTAGGAATTGTAAATGTTATAGGATCTAGTCTTGCTCGTGAATGTGATGATGTTATATATATAAATGCTGGACCAGAAATAGCTGTTGCAACAACTAAAGCATATACTTTACAAGTATTAACTTTAAGTTTAATAGCATTTAAATTAGGAATTAATTTAAATAAAATTACTAAAGAAGAACAAGATATAATTAAAAATGATTATTTATTGATTTCAAAAGAAATAAAGAAATTATTAAAAGAAGATTATCAAGATTTAGTAAATAAAATATATAAAAAAGAACATATTTTCTTTATAGGAAGGCTTATGGATTATTATTCTTGTTTAGAAGGTTCTTTAAAATTAAAAGAAATATCATATATTCATTCAGAAACTTATCCTGCAGGAGAATTAAAACATGGAACTATTTCTTTAATTGAAGATAATACTCCAATTATTGGAATAGCAACTGATGATAATATATATGAAAAAACAATTAGTAATATTAAAGAAGTTAAGGCAAGAGGTGCTTATGTTATTCTTTTAAAAAGAAATGATTTAAAAGTAGAAGAAACTGTATATGATAAGTTAATAAATATCCCTAAAAAGAATAATTTAGTAATGCCTATTATAACAATTATTCCTTTACAATTAATAGCATTTGAAGTAGCTAAAAAACTAGGATATGATATCGATAAACCAAGAAATTTAGCTAAAAGTGTTACCGTTGAATAAGATGTTTTAGACATCTTTTTCTTTACTAATTTTTAAAAATTTGATATAATATGCGTGGATGTGATTTAGATGGAACTAAATGATATAAAAGGTATAGGTCCTAAAAGTTTAACACTTTTAAATAAATTAAATATTTATACTGTTGATGATTTAATTACTTATTATCCAGTTAGATATGATGTTTTAAAAAGAACTGATTTTAAAGAATTAGACCCTGATACTAAAGTAATAGTAGATGGAAGAGTAGAGTCAATTCCTTTAGTTATTAGAATTAAAGCAGGACTTAATAAAATGAATTTCCGAATAGCAACAGATGATAGAATATTTGGAATATCTATTTTTAATCGTGCCTTTTTAAAACAACATTTAGGAGTAGGTACAAATGTAATAGTAATTGGAAAATATGATAGTACTAAAAATATAATAACGGCAAGTGATATTAAATTAGGAACATTAGGAAATGCTACTAAAATAGAACCTGTTTATCATTTAACAAGTGGATTAACTAATAAAAATATATCTACATTTGTAAATTTAGCTCTTTTATCAATTGGTAAAAATATAAATGATAATATACCAGATTATTTAATCGAAAAATATAATTTTTCAAGTAAAAAAATAGCTTTAAATATAATACATAATCCTAGTAATATAGAAAAATTAAAAGAAGCTAAAATAAGACTTAAATATGAAGAATTATTTGAATTTATGTTTAAGATTCATTATTTAAAAAGAGAAAATACTAAATTAGATGGAATTAAAAGAAAAATATATAAAAAAGATTTAGAAAATATATATAAAATATTACCATTTAAATTAACTAATGATCAAAAAAATGTTTTAGAAGAAATTAGAAATGATCTAAATAGTGAAAAAAGAATGAATAGATTATTACAAGGTGATGTAGGATCAGGTAAAACGATTGTTAGTATTATAGCAATGTATTTAAATTATTTAAGTGGTTATCAAAGTGCTTTAATGGTACCAACTGAAATACTAGCTAATCAACATTATCAAAATATTAAAAAAATTCTTGGTGGTAATGTTAATGTTGAATTATTAACTGGATCAACGCCTAAGAAAGATAAACAAAGAATATATGAAGGACTTGCTAATGGAACAATTTCGATTATTATAGGAACTCATGCATTAATACAAGAAGATGTTGTATATAAAAATTTAGGACTTGTAGTAACTGATGAACAACATCGATTTGGTGTTAATCAAAGAGATAATTTAAGAAATAAAGGATTAACTCCAGATGTATTATATATGAGTGCAACTCCAATTCCAAGAACATATGCTTTAACTATCTATGGAGATATGGATGTATCAACTATAAAAGAACTTCCTAAAGGAAGACAAGAAATAACAACTATCTTAAAGAAAAATGAAGAAATAGAAGATGTTTTAAATTTAATGTATGAAGAATTAAAACAAAATCATCAAATATATGTAATAGCACCTTTAATAGAAGAAAGTGATACAAGTAATTTAACAAGTGTAAATGAATTAAAAGATAAAATGAATAAAGCCTTTGGTAAAAAATATAAAATAGATTTAGTTCATGGTAAAATGGCAAGTGGTATGAAAGATGATATCATGAATAAATTTAGTAAAGGTGAAATAGATATCTTAATTAGTACAACAGTTATAGAAGTCGGAATAGATGTAAAAAATGCAAGTCAAATGGTTATATTTGATGCTAATAGATTTGGACTTTCAACACTTCATCAATTAAGAGGAAGAGTAGGAAGAGGAAATATAAAATCAAGTTGTATATTAATATCTAGTCAAGATACTAAAAGACTTGAAATATTAAAAACAACAAGTGATGGATTTAAATTATCTGAAGAAGATTTTAAATTAAGAGGATCAGGAGATTTATTTGGAACTAAACAAAGTGGGGATATGTTCTTTAAAATAGCTAATATTAAAGAAGATTACAAAATATTAGTTCAAGCTAGTAAAGATGCTTTAGAATTTTTAAATAAAGCATCAATTAGTAATTTAAAAATAAGAGATAATTTAATTAACAAAATTAAACACAATTAATGTCAAGTAACAAAATTATTTTTAAAATTTTTAATCTAACTATTGACTATTTAAAAATTTTATAATAAGATTTAGTTGTATGGTTAAACCATACATACACTTACGAGAAAAATGTAAGTGTATTGTCTGCACTTAACTTTATAAGTGTATGATCAACCAAAACCCCCTGAAGAGAGCGAAAGCTCTCACTTTTTGTATAAACTATATTAAGGAGGATACATATGTTAAAAGGAAAACCATTTGTTAAATGGGCTGGAGGAAAAAGATCAATTATTGATAAATTAATAAAATTAGTTCCAGAAGATTTTAATACTTATTATGAACCTTTTATTGGAGGAGGAGCAATGTTATTTGAACTTCAACCTAAAAAGGCGGTTATAAATGATTATAATAAAGAATTAATAAATGTTTATGAATGTATTAAAGATGAAAATAAATTTTCTAATATGTGCAGCGAACTTAATAAACATGAAATGAATCATTCAGAGGAATATTATTATCAAATTAGAAATTTAGATAAAGATAAGAAAAAATTTAATAGATTAATAGATTATAAAAGAGCTGCTAGAACTATTTATTTAAATAAAGCATGTTTTAATGGATTGTATAGAGTTAATAGTAAAAATGAATTCAATGTTCCATATGGCAAGAAAAATAAAGTAAACACATACGATGGATCAAATTTGGGAATAATTCATTGTTTATTAAACCTTTTTGATATAAAAATATTATCTACTGATTTTGAAGAAGCGGTTAAAGATGCTAAAAAAGGTGATTTTATTTATTTTGATCCTCCATATGATTCAGATACCTCAGCTTTTAATAGCTATACGGAAAATGGCTTTGATAAAGAAGAACAAAGAAGACTTGCAAAAGTATTTAAAGAAATGGATAAAAGAGGATGTTATGTAATGTTATCAAATTATAATACTGTTTTAATAAAAGAATTATATAAAGATTATAATTTTAATTATATTACTGCTCAAAGAAATATAGGTGCTAAAGCAAAAGATAGAAAAATAGTTGAAGAAGTCATTATAACTAATTATAATAAAGATGAGGATTAATTAATGATAAAAAAGTGTTATTATGACACCAATAATTTTAAATTAATATTAGGTGACTCTTTAAAAGAATTAAAAAAAATAGAACCAAATAGTGTTGATATGATTTTTGCTGATCCACCTTATTTTTTATCAGGAAACGGTATATCTTGTAGTGGTGGAAAGATGGTTTCGGTTAATAAGGGAGATTGGGATAAAAAAATTAATATAGAAGAAAAACATAAATTTAACAGAAAATGGATTAAATTATGTTATACAATACTAAAAGATAATGGAACAATTTGGATAAGTGGAACAATGCATAACATTTATTCTATAGGTATGGCTTTAGAACAAGAAGGATTCAAAATTATTAATAATATTACTTGGAAAAAATTAAATCCGCCACCTAATATAAGTTGTAGATTTTTTGTTCATTCAACAGAAACAATTTTATGGGCAAAGAAAGATATTAAAAAAGCTAAACATAAATTTAATTATGAACTAATAAAAAAATTAAATGGAGGTAAACAAGCTAAAGATGTATGGGAATCTTCTTTAACAAAACCAAGTGAAAAAAAATATGGTAAACATCCAACTCAAAAACCAATTGCTATTTTAGAAAAAATAATATTAGCTAGTACTGATGAAGGAGATTTAATATTAGATCCATTTAATGGAAGTGGAACAACTGGAATTGTTGCTAATAAATTAAATAGAAAGTATATTGGTATTGATTTAGAAAAAAAGTATTTAGATATAACAATTAAACGAAAGGAGGATAAAGATGAATAGAAATTTTGATGAATGGTTTAGTAAATTTAAAAATAAAATATCGACATATGGTTATTATGTTGACTTTAATAAAATTTATAAGTTAGCTGACAAATATAAAATAGAATTAAATATTTTAAATTCATTAGTTGGAAGTAAAAATATAGAGGAGGAATTTGAAAATATTATTATTAAATATCCTGAAACATTGCAAGTAATTCCTTCTTTATTAGCTGTTAGATCAAATGAAATATATGTCAAAGATATTACAAATGAATATCTATTTAAGTTTGATAAGATGGTATATTCTATTGAAGATTATATTAAATTTATGAGAGAAACTGGTTTATTTGATTTGCTTCAAAATCATATTATAAATAATTTATATGATTACTTATTAGGAGTTGAAGTAGGATTAGATTCTAATGGAAGAAAAAATCGTGGTGGAGACTTAATGGAAAAACTAGTTGAAGATTATATAATTAAAGCTGGTTATATTAAAAATGAAAATTATTTTAAAGAAATGTATACATCTGAAATTGAAGATAAGTATGATTTAGATTTATCTTTGTTGAAAGGTGAAATAGAAGCAACAAAAAGATGGGACTATGTTATAAAAACAAATAATCAAATTTATGTTATAGAAACTAATTTTTATTCTTCACAAGGATCTAAATTAAATGAAACAGCTAGAAGTTATGAATTAATTGCTGACAAAGTAAAACAAATAGATGGATTAACTTTTATATGGATTACAGATGGAATTGGATGGGAACATGCAAAATTACCATTAAATGAAACATTTAATGTATTAGAAACACTATATAATATAAATGATTTAGAAAAAGGTGTATTAAGTCATTTAGAATAGATAAATGATTGGCTTTACTTGTATTTATAGTATAGAAGATACAATAAATAAATTTTTTTACATAATAATATTTTTATGTTATTATTAAATTATGGAGGATAAGTTATGGAAAAATTAAAATGTTCATCATGTGGAGCAACATTAAAAGTAGAAGAAAATAATGAATATGCAGTTTGTAGTCATTGTGGATCTAAATATAAATTAAAGGAAGATTTAAACGTTAATATAAAATTAGATGATAATGTCAAAGAAGTTTTAAATACTGGATTAGGAACTTTTAATCATATATCTAAATTTATGATTATACCCATTATTTTTATTATTATTGTTTTTGTACTAATATTTGTTTTTGGTTTTATGAATACAAATAAAAATAGAAAGATAGTAGAATATAATCAAAAAGAAATAGCAGATAAAATTAATAAACAACAAGAGGCTGTAAAAAAAGATGTATTTAATTTTCAATTTACTAATGATAATGGAACAAAATCAGCTTTCTTTTTAGAAAGTACATTTGATGAAATAATACAAAGTAATAAAAAATATGACCGAAAAGTTTTATTAGTTTTTAATGGTAAAGAAACATCTGATGAATCAGAAATAATAGAAATAAAACATTCTTTAGATGGAAATTATGAAGTATCTTTAAATTATGATGATGAAGGATATATTAATAAAATAATTATAGATAAAATTAATTAAATTTGTTCTTAATAAAAAATACATAAGAGGCAATATGAAAAAAATAAATTTAAATAATTCTTATAATACTAGAGATTTAGGTGGATATAAAACAATTGATAATAAAGAAACTAAATATAATGTATTTATAAGAAGTGATGTTATAGATAAATTAAGTGAAGAAGAAGTATCATATTTTTTAGATAATAATATTAAAACAATAATTGATTTAAGAAGTGATGTAGAGTTATTAAAAAAAACTTCTTATTTTGAAAATGATTCTAGATTTTTGTATAATAGAGTAGAGTTAGAAGGAAAAGATGCTCCAATGAATGAAGCGGATATTCCTTATAATTACCTGAGTATATTAGATAATAAAAAAGATATTAAAGATATTCTAAATATTATTTTAAGTAGTCAAACAGGAATATTATTTCATTGTAGTATGGGAAAAGATAGAACAGGTGTTATAGCAATGATTCTTTTGTTAATAGCAAATGTATCTAAAGAAAATATCATTAAAGATTATTCTATAAGTGATAAAAATATAAAACAATTAATTATTGAATATCATAGAAAAAAAACTAATGCTCCAAAATTTATTGGTTTATCTAAATCAGAATATATGTCTAAAACATTAGATTTGTTTTTTGATAAATATAAATCTATTGATAATTATATATATTATTTAGGATTTAGTAAAAATGATATTAATAAGATAAGAGAAAGATTTGTTAAATAACAGATGAAATATAAAATATTTTCATCTTTTTTTATAATTATATTATTATTTTTTTAGTAGGAAGAAAGTTTTTCTTGATAAAAAAATATATTAATTAAATTGAATTATTTTATGAGTGAAATATTATCTAATATTATATCAATAGATAGAATTATGAATTTGTTTATAATATTAATTTTTTATATTTATTCAATTTATTACTATTCGTTTTCCATCCATTATCTAAACAATATCTTATTATAAGTTCATCTATTTCTATTAATCCAAAGTTATTTGAGAAAATAATCCAATATGTTATATTAAAATATTCTATTTGGTAGATAGTTTTAAAATTGATAATGTCTTTTTTATCATTTAATTTATAAATATTATATTCTTTATAATTGTTATCGAAAAATTCGTTTAACATTAAATTAATTAATTTTTTATCTTCATGATGACTTTGATGTTTTTCATAAAGAGAATTTATAATTAAAATTATATTATT